>DPZQ01000112.1:0-2866 GCA_003536295.1 Rhodobacter sp.
TGGCAAACCGAAACAGGCGGGCATTTGATCACGCCTTTGCCTGGAGCCATCGCGCAAAAACCAGGCTCGGCCACCAAACCTTTCTTTGGGGTCAAGCCCGTGATCCTTGATGCGGCAACGGGTATTGCGCAAACTGATATGCAAGCCAGTGGTGTGCTTTGCATTGCCGACAGCTGGCCCGGTCAGATGCGTACGCTTTGGGGCGATCATGCCCGCTTTGAAGAGGCGTATTTTAGCCAATATCCAAACTATTATTTTACAGGCGACGGCTGCCGCCGTGACGAAGACGGTTATTATTGGATCACGGGTCGGGTTGACGACGTGATTAACGTGTCGGGCCACCGTATGGGTACCGCCGAAGTGGAAAGCGCTCTTGTCGCCCATGGAGCCGTAGCCGAGGCCGCCGTGGTTGGCTATCCGCACGTGATTAAAGGTCAAGGGATTTATGCCTATGTCACTTTGATGGGCGATGCCACTCCGTCCGAGGCGCTGCGCGCCGAGCTTGTTAAATGGGTGCGCACCGAAATCGGGCCGATCGCCAGCCCTGATTTGATCCAATGGGCCCCTGGCCTGCCCAAAACACGCTCGGGTAAAATCATGCGTCGTATTTTACGCAAGATTGCCGAGAACGACTTTGGCGCTTTGGGTGACACCTCGACACTTGCGGATCCGTCTGTGGTGGATGATCTGATAGCAAATCGGATGAACCGCGCTTAAATCAGGGTTCTACCCCTAAAGGGGGTGGGACTTTAGGGTTTTGGATCGAAAAGTGGTATCTTATAGCCGACACCCGCCAAATAAAGCCCTTGTGGTGGGCAAACCGGCCCGCATTCCTTGCGGTCTTTTGCGGCCAGTGCCTGGGCTACATCATCGGGGTGGCGTGCCCCTGCTCCCACGCGCTCAAGCGTGCCGACAATCGAGCGCACCTGATTGTGCAAAAAGCTACGTCCGCGCAAGAAAAACCGATATTCCACGCCTTCGGCATAGGGAAGTTCGCTTAAGGTGATTTCATCTAAAGTCTTAACCGGCGAAGCCGCCTGGCACATGGCAGCGCGAAAGGTCGTAAAATCATGGGTCCCCAGTAAATGTTTAGCGCCTTGGCTCATGGCAGCACCGTCTAATTTATGATGCACTTGCCAGACTTGGCCCTTGTCATGGGTGATGGGCGCGCGTCGTGCGATCAGGCGAAAGACATAGCGCCGCTCAATAGCGGAAAAGCGGGCGTGAAAGTCGGCACCGACACTTTGTACCGCTGAGATTGCAACAGGCAAAGGGCGCAAATGCGCGTTTAACGCTGCCATCAAACGATTATCCGCCCAGTCTTTTTCCATGTCGCAATGCGCAACTTGACCCCAAGCATGCACCCCCGCATCAGTGCGCCCTGCGGCTGCAACCGTATGGGGGCCAACCTCAAGCTTAGACAGGGCCTCCTCAATAGCGCCTTGCACCGTAGGTTGACCTGCGGCCTGTCTTTGCCAACCCTGAAAGGGTAGACCATCATATTCTACTTTAAGCGCATATCTGGGCATGGCTCTTGTTAGCGCAGCCAATCTTTGGCTGCAATGTGTAGAATGGCGGGGCACATGACGCTGGGCTCCACCCTTAACAAAGCGGGGCGAAGTCCTTAAGTAAAAGAAAATAGGAGCCAATCGTGCAACACTCGCATTCGGTCTTGCCCAGACGTGCAAAGGTTAAAGCCCGCGTTAAACGTTTGAGTGTCTGAGGCTTTGACAGGCTGAACGATAGAAAGACTTTTGTTGCGAGTGTTTTTAGGGCTTTTGGGCGCGCAGAAGACCCGGTGGCACCACCTTGCATCAAAGCATCACAGGCGCTTCACTTAAAACCCAGACGCTTGCCATAGACGTAGTGTGTCTGGCCTGATATCAGTGGTGCCAATTACAGCCTTTTGCCGTTAAGGATCGCCTATGTCTAGCCATGACCAAGCTTTAAAAATGACTGCCCATAAATCTGGTCCCCTCATTGGTCAGGCCCAGATACCGGGCGATAAGTCGATCAGCCACCGAGCTTTAATTTTTGGGGCTATGGCAATAGGCGAAACCAAAATTTCTGGCCTGCTAGAGGGGCAAGATGTTCTTGATACTGCCTTGGCCATGCGCGCTTTTGGGGCAGATGTAATCCAACATGGGCCCGGATCTTGGTCGGTACATGGGGTTGGGGTTGGGGGCTTTAAAGAACCCGAGACTGTGATCGATTGCGGTAATTCGGGTACGGGGGCGCGGTTGATTATGGGGGCTATGGCCACCACCGCTGTGACGGCCGTATTTACAGGTGACGCCTCTTTGTGCAAGCGCCCTATGGGAAGGGTAACCGATCCCTTGGCCCTTTTTGGCGCGCGCGCCTATGGCCGCAGTGGCGGCCGCTTGCCTATGACCTTAGTTGGAGCCAGCCATCCGCTGCCTGTGCGTTATGCTTTGCCCGTGGCATCGGCTCAGGTGAAGTCGGCGGTTTTGCTGGCGGGTCTGAATGCGCCCGGTCAAACTGTGGTAATAGAGCCCGAAGCCACCCGCGATCATTCTGAACGTATGTTGCTTGGATTTGGCGCGCAATTGCATGTCGAGCAAAGCGCTGAAGGCAATGTCATCACCCTAACGGGGCAGCCCGAGCTGCGCGCGCAAAGCGTTGCGGTGCCGCGCGATCCCTCAAGTGCGGCCTTTCCCGTTTGTGCCGCGCTTTTGGTCGAAGGATCGGATATTACTGTGCCCGGAGTTAGCCAAAATCTAACCCGTAACGGTCTTTATCTGACATTGGTTGAAATGGGGGCCCAGATCAGCTTTGACAATCCTCGACTGGAGGGCGGTGAACCTGTGGCCGATTTGCGCGTGCGCTTTAGCGACCAAATGCGCGG
>DPZQ01000112.1:2941-10881 GCA_003536295.1 Rhodobacter sp.
TTATGCGCGGCATTAAAGAGCTGCGGGTCAAAGAATCAGACCGAATTGACGCGATGGCGCGCGGGCTAGAAGCCTGTGGTGTTGTGATCGAGGAAGATGAAGATTGTTTAATCGTGCATGGCAATGGCATGGGCTCGGTTGCGGGCGGGGCGATTTGTAAGACACATATCGACCACCGCATTGCAATGAGCTTTTTGGTTATGGGTCTGGCCGCAAATAAACCGATCTCGGTGGATGACGCTTCACCCATTGTGACCTCATTCCCTATTTTTGAGTCTTTGATGGGGGCGCTGGGTGCGAAATTGACGCGCGATTAGGGGCGTCGTTTGACTTTGCCTCTGCGATAGATCAGAAGGTGCGAAATTTGGGGATAATATGATATTTACCATTGCAATCGACGGGCCTGCTGCGGCCGGAAAAGGCACTTTGGCAAAAGCCTTGGCTCAACATTTTGGCTTTGCTTATTTGGACACGGGCCTTTTGTACCGCGCCACCGCGCGCAAAGTGCTTGATGGGCTTGACCCTGTAGCCGCCGCTAAGGCCCTTTCACCACATGACTTTACCCGCGACGGCTTGCGGACCGCTAAGGTGGGGCAGGGAGCATCAAAAATTGCTGCCATGCCAAAGGTTCGTGCCGCTCTCATCGACTTTCAGCAAAAATTCGCCCGCCAACAGGGCGGGGCCGTGCTCGATGGCCGGGATATTGGGACCGTTATTTGCCCGCAAGCTGAGATTAAACTTTTCGTCACCGCCTCGGATGAGGTGCGCGCCGCACGCCGTTTTGCCGAAATTTCCCAAAAAAATGAGACTGCAACTCTAGCCTTGGTGCTAGAAGATCTGCGCCAACGCGACCAACGCGACCGCGACCGCGCGACCGCGCCGATGATTCAAGCCCAAGATTCGATCTTGTTGGATACATCTGATTTAGACGCAAGCCAGGCCTTGGCCAAAGCCATCGCAATCGTGGCCCTGCATCCCGGGCTTCTGACCTGAGATAAGGCTGCACACACAAAGTGGCTCGTGCGATTGATCGCTTGCTTTGGCAGGCTAATATGACTATGAAGCGCGCAGTTTCGGAACATTTGAGACGTAAAGACCGGCGGAGCCAACCGCATGGCCAGTAAAAATATGAAAAGGAAAACTGAATGAACACGAAAGTATCTATGGAAGAATTTGAAGCTCTTTTGAATGAGAGCTTTGAGATTGACACACCGCAAGAAGGTTCGGTTGTCAAAGGCCGCGTGATCGCTATTGAAGCGGGTCAGGCGATTATCGACGTTGGCTACAAAATGGAAGGCCGCGTTGACATTAAAGAATTCGCAGACCCAGGCGAAACTCCTGAAATCGCTGTTGGCGACGAAGTTGAGGTTTTCTTGGACCGTGTTGAAAACGCCCGAGGCGAAGCGGTTATCAGCCGTGAAAAAGCCCGTCGTGAAGAAGCATGGGATCGTTTGGAAAAAGCTTATGCAGACGAAACCCGCGTTGATGGTGCCATCTTTGGCCGTGTCAAAGGCGGCTTTACAGTTGACCTTGGCGGCGCAGTGGCCTTTTTGCCTGGCAGCCAAGTTGATGTGCGCCCTGTGCGTGACGCTGGCCCATTGATGGGCATGAAACAGCCGTTCCAAATCTTGAAAATGGACCGTCGTCGTGGCAATATTGTTGTGTCGCGTCGCTCGATCTTGGAAGAAAGCCGCGCGGAACAGCGCGCCGAAGTTATTGGCAACTTGACCGAAGGCCAAACAGTCGACGGCGTTGTGAAAAACATCACCGAATACGGCGCATTTGTTGACCTAGGCGGTGTTGATGGTCTGTTGCACGTTACAGACATGGCATGGCGTCGCGTCAACCATCCATCCGAGATTTTGACGATTGGTGAAACCGTTAAGGTTCAAGTCATCAAAATCAACAAAGACACCCACCGCATCAGCTTGGGTATGAAACAACTGCAATCTGATCCATGGGATGCTGTTGAAGCGGCTTATCCTCTGGAATCGTTGCATAAAGGCCGCGTGACCAACATTACTGATTATGGCGCATTCGTCGAATTGGAAGCTGGTGTTGAAGGTCTGGTTCACGTTTCTGAAATGTCTTGGACCAAGAAGAACGTACACCCAGGAAAAATTGTGTCTACCTCGCAAGAAGTTGACGTTATGGTTTTGGAAATCGACAGCGGCAAGCGTCGCGTGTCTTTGGGTCTGAAACAAACACAGCGCAACCCATGGGAAGTGTTTGCAGAAGCCCATCCAGTTGGGTCGAACATTGAAGGCGAAGTTAAGAACATTACCGAATTTGGTCTGTTCATCGGTCTTGAAAATGACATTGACGGAATGGTGCATTTGTCGGACCTTTCGTGGGATCAACGTGGCGAAGACGCAATTGCCAACTACCGCAAAGGTGACATGGTGCAAGCCGCCGTTACCGAAGTTGATGTTGAGAAAGAACGTATCTCGCTTTCGGTCAAAGCCCTCGGCGAAGACAATTTCTCGGACGCTGTTGATGGGGTGAAACGTGGATCGATCATCACATGTGCAGTCACTGTCATCGAAGAAGGTGGCATTGAGGTTGAGTATAATGGCATGAAAGCTTTTATTCGTCGCTCAGACCTGTCGCGCGATCGTGCTGATCAACGCCCCGAGCGTTTCCAAGTTGGTGATAAAATCGACGCCCGCGTAACCGCGATTGACGGTAAAACTCGTCGTTTGGGTCTGTCGATCAAAGCGAAAGAGATTGCTGAAGAAAAAGAAGCTGTTGAGCAATATGGCTCATCCGATTCGGGTGCGTCATTGGGCGACATTCTTGGTGCAGCCTTGAAAGCCGACAAATAAGCACTTGGCCAACGGGCAAATCAGCTTTTCAGGCCCCGTTTTTGCGGGGCCTGTTGCATTTCAGGGGGTTGGCATAGGTGATTTGGGTTTTTCTTGTTTGCAGGAGCTTTTTTTTGCCTATAGTCATGGGAAAGAAATAGTGTCGTAAGGTTGCACGCTGGGGAGGTCTTTCGAATGATCCGTTCGGAATTGGTACAAAAAATAGCTGAAGAGAATCCACACTTAACACAGCGTCATGTTGAGAGGGTTTTGAATACAGTATTTGATGAAATCATAAATGCTTTGGCAAAGGGCGACCGTGTCGAATTGCGTGGCTTTGGTGCTTTTTCGGTTAAGTCACGCGATGCGCGCATTGGGCGGAATCCGCGTACGGGCGAATCTGTTAAGGTTGAGAATAAGAAAGTGCCATTTTTTAAAACGGGCAAGTTGCTGCGCGATCGTTTGAACGGAAATTGAATAAAAAGGTCACTGGCATATGCTGCAAGGGCTGAAACTGGCCTTAGGGTTTTTTGTAGCCCTTGGTTTGGTCTTGTTCGCTTTAGCAAACCGTGGCCAGGTGACTTTATCTCTTTTTCCTGAAGATTTGGCGCTGTTCTTGGACCTTGATCTTCGTGTGCAAGTGCCCTTGTTTATAGTGCTATTTTTGGGTCTTGTGATTGGACTGATGGTGGGCTTTGTGTGGGAATGGAAACGTGCGCACAAACAGCGTGCCACCGCTCAGGCGCAAAAGCGCGAAGTTAAAAACCTGCACCGCGAAATGCAAAGCCTGCGCACCCAAGAGGCGCGTCCCGGCGACGACATTATCGCGCTGATTGAAGCCGCAGAAAAAAAGAAATGAGCTCTGTTCAGTTTAAATTTTGCGGATTGCGCAACCTGCAAGATGTTGACGCGGCCGCGCGGGTTGGAGCCTCTTACGGCGGCTTTGTATTTTTCGAAAAATCCCCGCGCCACCTTTCGATTGAACAGGCCCGACCTTTGATGCTTGCCGCCCCTTTGGGATTAGCAAAGGTCGCGCTTGTGGTTGACCCGACCGATAACGACCTTGCCCATCTGACGTCCCAATTGCCGATCGATATTTTACAGCTGCATGGCCATGAAAGCCCAAGCCGCGTGGCACAGATCCGCACCCGCACGGGCTTGCCCATTATGAAGGCAATCGGTATTTCTGATGCTGAAGATTTGAAGCAGATTTCGGATTATTTTTTGGTGTCCGATCAAATTCTAATCGACGCCAAGCCCCCTAAAAGTGCAGATCTGCCAGGCGGAAATGGCCTGTCTTTTGACTGGCGTTTGCTAGTTGGGCGCCATTGGTTAAAACCTTGGATACTTGCTGGTGGCCTTACAGCTGAAAATGTGGCCCAAGCTGTGGCTTTGACTAAGGCCAAACAAGTTGATGTCTCATCCGGGATCGAAAGCAGTGTTGGTTTGAAAGACCCCACTCAGATGCAGGCCTTTGCCGCAGCGCTGACGACCTCATGACCACAAAAGCACGCGCGTTTTTAACGGGTGTCAGGGGCGCCGTTCCGATTGCTGCAGGCTATGTGCCCATTGCTTTTTCCTTTGGGGTTGCTGCCAGTAAATTGGGCCTGACTGCGTTCGAGGCCTTCATGCTATCGCTAATTATTTATGCTGGGGCGGCGCAGTTTTTGACCTTGGCACTTTTGGCCAGTGGGGCTTCGCTTGGGCTGAGTGCGCTTACGTTGATTACGATGAACCTGCGACACGTGCTTTATGGGCCGTCCCTTCTGGGGCAAGCTCAACCTGCACAAAAGCCGCGTTTTGCATGGGCTTGGGCCTTTGGTTTGACAGATGAGGTTTTCGCGGCCGCCACTGCGGACTTGGCGCAAGGTAAGGTGACATTTTCTGAAACCTATATGTGTGGGCTGGCCATAACCTCTTATAGTGCGTGGCTTTTGGGCACATTGGTGGGCGCGCTTGCGGGGGCTACAGCGCTACAATTCTCGCCCATGTTGGACGCTGCATTGGGGTTTATGTTGCCTGCCTTGTTCTTGGCGCTGCTTCTGTCGATTTTGCAGCGCGACCAAATCCCAGTGATTGGAGTAGCAGTGCTAATGACGGTGCTGGGTACGATGTTTGCCTCATCGACGGTTGGTCTTTTGGCAGGGATGTTGTGCGGGGCCTTGTTTGGGGCATTGCGCTTTGCACAAAAACCGAGGGTGCGCGATGCGGGCTGAGCTTTTGACCCTTGCGCTGATCGTCGGGGCCTTTACTTGGGTTTTTCGATTTTTTCCTATCCAATTTGGGCTGGGCCGCAAGGCGCAGGCTACCCGCCTTGGCGCTTTTTTCGGAGCCATAGCCCCCAGTGCAATTGCCACTTTGTTCATCGCCTCGATCTTACCGCTTTTAGGTCATGATGGAGTCAAAAATCTACCATTGTTGGGTGGTATAGCCGGCGTTGTTGGAATTTATTGGTGGAAAAACTCGACAATTTACGCGACAGTCGCCGGGGCTGCTACTTTTGGCCTTATTTTTGGCCTCATCGATTTTATGCACTAATTTTTCGCCTTAACATTGAAAGCTTATATATGACTACGGCAATCAAGTTACGCCATTTAAGGATTTTCCAAGCGATTGTAGCTGCGGGCAGTTTGGCCTTAGTGGCAAAAGCACAAAAAATCAGCCAACCTGCGCTGTCACGGTCTTTGGCTGAGTTAGAAACTATATTGGGCAAGCCGCTGTTTTCACGCAAGGGCCGCAAAATGATTTTAACGGATGCGGGGCGCGCCTTTGATCAATATAGCGCCCTAAGTCTTAGTAGTTTGGATCAGGGGATGGCCGTGGTGCAAAGCGGCGTCATAGCGGTCCTTCGCATTGGTCTTTTACCTAATTTCGCTCAAGGTTTTGTCCGCGATTCGGTTTTGAAATTCCTTGATGACCACCCCCATCATCAAATTTCCCTGTGTGAGGGTACGCAAGCCTTCTTGCAAAATGAGCTCAGCACACGATCGCTTGATCTGATCATTTCGGGCGGTGCATCGTTGCCGTCCGCAGGCGCTGACGCCAAACTCCTTTATGATGAGGAAATTATCGCTGTTGCTGATCCTTCGGGCAAGTTGGTAAACCTGCCTTATGCCCAAGCCCTAAGTGAAGCGCGCCTAATTTTGCCGAGGGCGAGTGATTTTGGGCGTGCAGAGGTAGACAATCACCTATGCCAAATGAAACATAGCGGCAGTGGTGTTATTTTAGAAACCTCGGTCGTGGCTGTGGCGCTTAATGTGGTACAGTCGGCTGAAGTCTTGTGGTTCGTATGCCGCAGTGCCGTTGCGCCATATCTTGCGCAGGGCCGACTGGTGCAAGTGCGATTTCAAGAGCCAATAGTAACGGCTCCCGTCTATATCGTTCGCCAAAAGACACAGGCGCCCGAAGATGCGACTCAAGATGCGATTGAGAGTTTTTGCCAAATGCTTTTGCCGATGGCGCAGAGAACAGCCCCACTCAAGCTGGTCTAGCCTAGCGGCCCATAACCCAATTGCCAAATCGCCCAAAGACCGAGGGTGAGCCGTTTGTGCGGGCCTCTTGCCTATCTGCCAGATGCAGTAAGTTATACATGCCATGCACGCCGCTGTATCGCAGGGGCTCTGGTTCCCATTTTCGGACTTTGTGGTTAACCCATGGCAGCCGAGTAAGTGGAGTTTCTCGCCCCAAGGCCAAATCTGCTAAAGTCTGCCCCGCAAGGTTTGAAGTTGAAACCCCCACCCCGACATAGCCACCCGCCCAGCCGATTTTTGTTTCAGGATCAAGCCCAACACTGGCGCACCAATCGCGTGGTACACCCAACACCCCGCACCAAGCATGATCAATTTTGAAATCACGGCTGATTGGAAAATGCCTATGCATGATGGTGGTAAGCCTGCGCACCGTTTCTGGATCAGGAACACCATTTTGATCTATACGTGAGCCGAAAAGATAAGGCACGCCGCGCCCACCAACCACTAAACGTCCATCGCGGCTGCGCTGGCAATAGCAGTAAGAATTGTTAAAATCCCCCAAGATTTCATGGTTTTTCCAGCCCAGATGATCCCAAACCGATTGGGGTAAAATCTCGGTGATGATCTGAGCCGAGTTCAACGGCAAAATATTGCGCTTAAGGCCACCAATGTTACAGGTGAACCCTTCGGTGGCGCGCAAAATTATCTCAGCGCGCATTGGGCCGCGGTTGGTTGTCACAAGACCTTTGGCGATAGAGGTGGCCTTGGTATCTTCAAAAATTCTAACGCCTTTGGCTTCGACGGCTCGGGCCAAGCCTTGTACCAATTTTGCAGGTTGAATGCGCGCGACATTGCTTACCACCATTGCGCCCAAAAGATTGGGGATATTTACCCGTGCGCGGGCTTCTTGCGCACCTATATCGTAGACCAAGGGGGCGGCTTCTCCCCAAGATTGGCGGTGCGCCACTTCTCCTTTAAGGCGGATAAGTTGGGCGGGGTTGGTGGCGATCATCAGTTCATCGGTTGCTATGATATCAGCATCGATCTCCTCAAGTTTGGCCACCCGCATGATTTCACCAACGGTGCTGCCCATATGGCGTACAAGGTCTTTGACATCTTGGATCGAGCCCTTTTTGAGATAATTCTCATGCCTCCATGCAAAACCACCCGTCAACCAGCCACCATTGCGCCCCGAGGCACCGAAGCCTGCGAAAGCACTTTCTAAGATGGTTATGTTCAAATTAGGAGCATGGGTTTTTAGATAATATGCCGTCCAAAGGCCCGTATAGCCCGCGCCAATTATGCAGATATCGGCGGTGCTATCGGCTGGTATAGGTGGGCGTGGCTTTGGCAGGCCGCCCATATCTTCATACCAAAAAGAGACATTACCAAGCTGCATTATCACTTATCCTTCCGAAGTCCCATCGGGCCTCCGGTTAGGCTAACTTTTCCAGGTTTGAATGCAAGAAAATTACTACTAGCCAGAGAAAAGGAAATGCAGCACGTCGCCGTCTTTGACCTCGTAGGTTTTGCCCTCTACACGGAACTTCCCCGCCTCTTTTGCTCCGGCTTCGCCCTTACCTTTGATGTAATCGTCAAAGGCGATTGTTTCGGCGCGAATAAAGCCTTTTTCAAAGTCACCATGAATTTTACCTGCAGCAACTGG
>DPZQ01000152.1 GCA_003536295.1 Rhodobacter sp.
GAGTGTAAATCCTGGATTTGGTGGACAAAGCTTCATTCATTCTCAGGTTGAAAAGACCAGAAGACTTCGCCAAATGATCGGCGGACGACCCATTCATATTGAGATTGACGGCGGTATCACTGCCGAAACTGCGCCGCTGATGGCATCGGTTGGCGCCGATGTTTTGGTTGCGGGTTCAGCGGTATTTAAGGGTGGATCCGTTACGGATCCCTCCGTTTATGGACGAAATATAGCAGCCATTAGAGCTGCGGCAAAAGCCGCGCAGTCGCATTAAAAACGGCCTTAATGCATATAAAAATAAGATAAAAAAGGGGCAAGAAAATCACTTCTCGCCCCTATTCAATTAATAATAAGATATCAACCAGCTAAAGTTTTTGCAACTTCTGCTGCAAAATCTTCTTTCTCTTTTTCAATTCCTTCGCCAACGGACATGCGCACAAAGCCCACAACTTCAACACCAGCATCTTTTGCAGCTTGTTCAACTGTGACGTCGGGGTTCATGACGAATTTTTGGCCCAAAAGGGTCACTTCTTCAAAGTATTTTGCCATGCGGCCCACAATCATCTTTTCGATCACCGCTTCTGGCTTACCAGATTCGCGCGCCTGCTCAGTCAAGATACTTTTCTCACGGGCGACTAGCTCCGGCGACAAATCTGCTTCAGACAAGGACGCAGGGTTTGTTGCCGCTATGTGCATTGCTATTTGTTTTGCAATTCCATTATCGATGCCTTTTATCGCAACCAAAACGCCGATTTTGCCCATACCGTCTGCCGCTGAATTATGCACATAGGCCGCTACAGTGTCGCCGCTCAGCGTGGCCATACGGCGCACCGATATATTTTCACCAATGACCGAGATAGCTTCCGTGACTACGGTATCAACGGATTTACCATTCAAGTCCGCCACTTTTAGCGCATCAATATCGCCAACGGTCAAAGCCGTTGTTGTGATTCCGCGTACCATATTTTGGAAATCACCATTTTTGGCGACGAAGTCTGTTTCAGAATTAACTTCAACGGCAACGCCTTTGCCACCCAAGACGGACACACCGACCAAACCTTCAGCCGCAATGCGACCTGATTTTTTAGCCGCTTTGGCAAGACCTTTGGTGCGCAGCCAGTCAACGGCCGCTTCCATATCGCCTTCGGTTTCGGTTAATGCTTTTTTCGCATCCATCATGCCTGCGCCAGTACTGTCGCGCAGTTCTTTGACCATCTGAGCCGTGATTGCCATTGGGCACTCCTATGTAAATAAAGATCGGCAGGGTTTCCCCTGCCGACAAAAGTAAAGTCCTTCGCCTTAAGATTCGGCAACCACAGCTTCTGCGATCACTTCTTCTTCAGGGGCTTCTTCCAATGCGCCCAAGTCAACGCCAGCGGCACCCATTTGGGCCGACATTCCGTCAAGTGCTGCGCGGGAGATCAGGTCGCAATAAAGACCAATTGCGCGTGCTGCGTCATCATTGCCTGGAATCACATAATCAATGTCTTTTGGTGAACAGTTGGTGTCCACAATACCTATCACAGGAATGCCCAGTTTTTTGGCTTCCAAGATGGCCAGGCTCTCTTTGCCCACATCAACCACAAACAGCAAATCAGGCACGCCGCCCATTTCGCGAATTCCACCGAGTGAGGCTTGCAATTTGCCTTGCTCACGCTCTAGGTGAAGACGTTCTTTTTTGGTCAGACCTTCAGCGCCATGGTCCATCAACTCGTCGATCTGTTTCAGACGCTGAATTGATTTTGAAACAGTTTGCCAATTGGTCAAAGTGCCACCCAACCAGCGGTGGTTCATGAAGAACTGCGCCGATTTTTCTGCCGCTTCTGCTATAGGTTTTTGGGCTTGGCGTTTTGTGCCAACAAACAAAATACGGCCGCCTTTGGCAACGGTGTCACGCACAACTTTCAAAGCTTGATCAAGCAGCGGAACTGTTTGTGTCAAATCTAAGATGTGAATGCCATTGCGGTCGCCGTAGATATATTCACCCATTTTAGGGTTCCAACGGGCGGTTTGGTGGCCGTAGTGAACGCCAGCTTCAAGCAGCTGACGCATGGTAAAATCAGGGAGCGCCATGTCCAATGTTCCTTTTCCGGTTTGCGCCTCGGCGCGGCCATCAGATCGGGAAGATCCCTTTCCAACCGGCGGACCAACAAAGGATTTACTTTGCCAAGCCCAAGCCACGCCTGTGAAGTGCTGCGCGTTTACGTGTTTCATAGGCTGATTGCAAGACCTTGAACGCGTATTTCATCCCGATGGCATATGTTTTTCTCCTGTTTTCATGCGGGCCTTGGCAATAGGCCTTGCACATAGAATACCTTTCAGGCGAGACAGCATTATGACAGATAAAACCGCCCTTCCCCTTTCCCCTTTGCAACCTATTGATGTCTTGTGCATCGGCTCGGTTTTATGGGATGTGATAGGACGCACCTCGGTCCCTATGGCTGCGGGGGACGATCGGCCAGGGCATATTGTGCGCCAACCTGGTGGGGTTGCTCTGAATGTTGCTATGGCTTTGCGGATTTTGGGCCTTAGGCCAGCGCTTTTATCAGCACTTGGCCAAGATAGCGACGGGGCTGCTTTGGTTTTGGCCTGTCAAAGGCTGGGGCTCAATACGGACTATCTATATCACTCCAGTGATCTATCTACAGATTTTTACATGGCGATTGAGGGTCAAGGCAAGCTTATTGCAGCCATCGCAGACGCCCACACACTTGAGGCAGCGGGCCATAAAATTTTGCAGCCCCTGTCAGATGGACGTCTGGCCCGCGCCACGGCGCCTTGGACGGGACCTATTGTTCTTGATGGCAACCTAACCGAAGGGGTGCTGCACGAAATCGCCCATGATCCACTTTATGCCAAAGCGCAGCTTTTTGTGGCCCCCGCAAGTCCAGGAAAAGCCAAGCGGATCAAGTCACTTTTGGCGCATGGGCAAGCGATTTTCTATGTGAATTTAGAAGAGGCGGGCTTGATGTGTGCATGCGTATTCTCCTCGGCCGCTGACGCAGCTTTAGCACTAATTGATCTTGGGGCCAGACGTGCTTTGGTCACAAACGGCGCGCAATCTTGCGCCGATGCGCTGCGCGACGGCCCGCTTTTGACTCAATCGCCGCCCCAAGTGCCTGTATTGCGCGTTACTGGCGCGGGAGATACGTTCATGGCCGCCCATATTGTGGCCCATCTCCATCAAAATGACCGTGCCAAAGCTCTAAATTTGGCAGTTTTGGCTGCGGCCCATTTTATTTCAACAAAAGGTGATTTTTAATGCCTCAAATGTTGCCCATGATCTATGCTCCCGAAGTGCTGGCCGCCCGAGCAGAGGGCCGCCCGATCGTAGCGTTGGAAAGCACCATTATCACCCATGGCATGCCCTTTCCTGACAATCAAATCATGGCGAAAAGGGTCGAACAAGATCTGCGCGACATGGGCGTTTGCCCTGCCACCATTGCGGTAATGGAGGGGAACATTCACATTGGCCTAACCGCCCAAAATCTTGAAAGACTGGCGAAAACGAAAGAAGCTGCGAAGTTGTCGCGTGCGGACTTGGCGGTCTGTGTTGCGGCGGGCACAACGGGGGCCACCACTGTGGCCGCCACGATGATTTGCGCGGCTATCACGGGGATAAAAATCTTTGCCACCGGTGGTATTGGCGGCGTGCATCGCGGTGCGTCGGAAAGTTTTGATGTCTCGGCCGATTTGCGCGAATTTGCTCTGTCGTCCGTGACGGTGGTTTGCGCAGGCGCCAAAGCCATTTTGGATTTGCCCAAGACCTTTGAACTTCTCGAGACCTACGGCGTGCCCGTTATCGCCTTTGGGCAAGATCAAATCCCCGCCTTTTGGTCGCGCGAAAGCGGCCTTATAGCCCCTTTGCGTATGGATGACCCGAAAGCGATTGCCCGCGCCCATCAAATGCGCGCCGCCCTTGGGCTTGCGGGGGGGCAATTAGTGGTCAACCCGATTCCCTATATTGACGAGATCCCCAACCATGAGATTGAGCCCGCGATCCTGGCTGCTTTGGCCCAAGCCCAAGCACAATCGATCAGCGCTAAAAAGGTGACGCCTTTTTTGCTCGATTACATTTTTCAGATTACCAAGGGGCGCTCATTGGCAGCAAATATTGCTCTTATGCGCAACAATGCAGTTTTAGCAGGGCAAATTGCTTTGGCTTTTGGCGCAGATTAATTATATTTGAGAGCTGGTTATTCGACTTATTTACCGCTATTTGACAAATAAGTTTACCTGAAACTAACCTTCCAAAGGATTTGCATGTCTGACAGTGCCCCTTCGACAAAACGCCGGCCGTTTGCGGGACTGCGCGCAAGTTTTTTAACGGGACTGGTAGTGGTTTTGCCCATCGGGCTGACCATCTATCTAATTTGGGCGGTGATAGGCTGGATTGACAGCTGGGTATTGCCGTTTGTTCCTTCGGCTTTGCAGCCTGACGTCTTGTTGCGCGATTTGTTTGGAGCTGACACGCGTATAGGTTTGCGTGGGGCTGGGGTCATTGTGTTTTTGGTCTTTACGATTTTGATAGGGTGGATGGCAAAAGGTTTTCTGGGCCGCTCGCTTTTGGGTTGGGCCGAGCGGTTGGTTGACCGTATGCCTGTTGTCCGTTCAATCTATAATGGCATTAAGCAAATTGCCGAAACCGTCTTTGCCCAAACCGAAAACAGCTTTGAAGAGGCTTGCCTAGTCGAATTTCCTCGCAAAGAGGCATGGGCTATCGGGTTTATCTCAACTAAAGCAAAGGGTGAGATAAAGAAAAAGCTTAATGACGTTGATCAACCCCATGCTGTATTTATCCCCACCACGCCTAACCCCACCTCAGGCTTTTTGGTGTTTATTCCTGAAAAAGACATCCGGCCCTTGGATATGAGCATCGAAGACGCTGCCAAGTTGATCATTTCGGCGGGGCTTGTCTATCCGGGCGCTAAGCTAGAGGCAACAGCCAAAGCCGCGCTTGAGGCGCAGGCCGAGCTACTTATTAAACCTCATAAACCTTAAGCCTAAAGTGCCGTCCAGCCGCCATCAACACTAATTGTGGTGCCCGTAATTTGATCCGCCGCCCCCGTGGATAGGAAAACAGCAGTACCGCCAATTTGTGCGCTGGTGGCGAATTGGCCCGAAGGTTGGCGCGCCAACATTACCTCACGCACTACCGTGTCGCGGTCCATATTATGTGTTTTCATCTGATCAGGGATTTGCGCCTCAACCAAAGGGGTTAGGACATAGCCAGGACAGATAGCGTTACAGGTGATGCCCTGGCCCGCCGTTTCCAAGGCCACGGTTTTTGTTAGCCCCACAACCCCATGTTTGGCCGCTACATAGGCCGATTTATAAGGGCTAGCAGTTAGACCATGCGCCGAGGCAATGTTGATCACCCTTCCCCAACCACGTGTACGCATTAAAGGCAGTGCGACCGCGGTGGTGTGAAAAACCGAAGACAGGTTAATCGCCAAAATGGCATTCCATTTGTCGGTTGGAAAATCCTCAACCGGGGCCACATATTGAATGCCCGCATTATTGACTAAAATATCGACTTGGCCCGCTTTTTTAATCAATGCACGGCAGGCCGCCTCATCCGACATATCGGCGGCAATATAGCGGGCGCTGACCCCAAATTCAGCGGCAATATCGGCTGCTATCGCATGATCGGCAGCACTGTCGCTAAAGGAATTTATAATAACATCCGCCCCCGCGCGCGCCATTTCTTGCGCCACACCCAGACCAATGCCCGAATTTGACCCTGTGATCAGGGCTGTTTTACCTTTTAGCATCTTTGCCTCCTGCTTTGAGACTTTATAGGCCCAAGTTAGGCTGCTGACGAGCCTAAAGAACCTCAACCTGGGTAAAGGGAGCTTCCATAGAAAGGTGTCACCGCCAACAAAAAAAACGCCGGCACAAGGCCGGCGTAAAGTTATTGAGGCAGGTTTCATACAGGCAGAAACCTATCGAGCAGTACCCTTTTGTACTACGCCAAGTGCACGTGGCCAAGTTAAAAGTTTGAAATTGACCTAAAAGCGTATTACCCTGTGGATAACTATATCCATTCCCTAAAATAAAAGTACATATCCCATGTCAAACACCCGACTTTTAAAATGTTTTTCGTTGCTTTTTTCGGCATTTATTGGTGCCATCGTTGCGGGGCAAATGGCTCTTGCGCAGGGAAAACATGGCATAGCTATGTATGGTGACCCTGCCCTTCCCCCAGATTTTGTGTCACTGCCCTACGCCAATGAAAAAGCGCCTAAAGGAGGGAAAATCATTTTTGGGGAATCGGGTGGTTTTGATTCGTTACATCCATTTATCATTAAAGGCAAAGCCCCTTACGGGATGGGTTTACTGACTTTTGAAACACTTATGGGCCGTTCTTATGATGAACCCTTCACGCTTTATGGGCTTTTAGCCGAATCGATTGCCACAGATCCAGCCCGTACATGGGTTGAATTTACACTGCGGTCCGAGGCCCGATTCTCTGATGGAAGCCCTGTCACACCCGAAGATGTGATATGGTCCTATGAGACTTTGGGCACCCTTGGAAATCCGCGATATGCGGGCAGTTGGGCTAAGGTGGAAAAAGCAGAAATTACGGGGCCCTTGTCGGTTAAATTTACCTTTAACGTACCCGATCGCGAACTGGCTTTGATCATGGGTTTGCGCCCGATTTTGCAAAAAACCTATTGGCAGGGCAAAGATTTTACCGCTTCAAGCCTTGAGGCCCCGATTGGCTCAGGGCCCTATGTAGTGGGCAGTTTTGAGGCGGGGCGTTATATTAGCTTTGTGAAAAATCCAAACTGGTGGGGCAGGAAACTACCCTTTTACCAGGGCATGCATAATTTTGATGAAATTCGCTATGATTATTTTGGTGATGGAGGCGTGGTGTTCGAGGCCTTTAAAGCCGGTGAGATTACCTCATACCGCGAAAATAACGCCGCTAAATGGGCCGCAAATTATGATTTTCCCGCAGTGCAATCGGGTGATATTGTCAAATCAAATATCCCACACCAGCGGCCTACGGGTATCAATGGCTTTGTCTTTAACACTCGGCGCGCGCTTTTTAGCGATTGGCGCGTGCGCGAAGCGTTGATTGGGGCGTTTAACTTTGAATTAATCAACACAACAGTTACAGGCGGTGCGCAACGGCGTATTTCCCCCTATTTTGCCAATTCCCCACTTGGTATGAAACAGGGGCCCGCCACAGGTAAAACATTGGCACTTTTAAAACCGTTTGCAGACAGCCTACTGCCTGGCACTACGGAAGGATACACCCTGCCTATCTCTGACGGATCAGAAGCCAACCGCGCATCCATTCGCGTGTCCAAAGCCCTGTTGTTCCAGGCTGGTTGGTCGGTTGAAAATGGCGTCTTAAAAAATGCCCAAGGTAAAGATTTTAACTTTGAAATTCTATTGACCCAAGGGGCAGATGAACATCTGACCGTGGCCAATATCTATGTTGAGGCCCTAAAACGGCTGGGAATTATAGCCAGGATCACCCAAATTGACAGCGCCCAATATAAAGAACGCACAACCGCCTATGATTTTGACATGGCCCCCTATGCGCGCGGCCTCAGTCTCTCACCCGGTAATGAGCAGATGCTTTATTGGGGCCATGAGGGTATTGAAAAACCTGGAACGCGCAATTGGATGGGCATGAATTCACCGGCAGCCGAGGCTATTATATTGGCAATGCTAAATGCCCCGTCGAACGAAGACTTTATTACAGCAACCCGCGCACTTGACCGCATTTTAATTGCAGGGCGCTATGTCATTCCCTTCTGGTATAGTAATTTTTCGCACATAGCCCATAGTAAGTCATTGCATTTTCCAGAAAAATTACCCATATACGGTGACTGGTTGGGGTTTCAACCCGAAGTCTGGTGGTTTGAATGATAGGATAAATCATGAAACTGATTTTTGCAGCAGTTGTTCTTTGTAACCTTGCCTCCTGCGGCACAATTGATGGCATCGGCCGTGACATCTCGGGTGGTGCGAATACGGTTGGCGGCTGGTTTAGATAGGCCGTTATTTTAGGGATGTTACCCATAAAATGGTGGCATCCTCTTGCGACTGCGAAATGACATTATGCCCCATTGAGGCATCATAATAACAGCTGTCGCCCCGTTGCAATTCCAGTGGGGCATAAAACTCGCCATATAGCCTAACCTTACCTGTTAAAACATACAAAAACTCTTCGCTATCATGGCATACCCAACCGTCAAACTCTTCTATCGCGCAGGCACACACAGTGGTGCGATATGGCAATATTTGTTTGGTTGAAAGAGCTGCGCGGCCAGTAGCTCATACTCATAAGTCGTGGTGGCATGGGCCTGCCCTCTAAGTCTTTTGTGACATTCAAGCGCCCCAGTACTTGGTTTGATGAGGGGTGGGAGCTGCGGCACCGAGATGGCCAGCCCTTCGGCCAGTTTTTTCAGTGCCTCATAGGTGGGGGGCATTTGGCCATTTTCAATTTTGGACAGGGTCGAGCGGGCCAGCCCAGCATGACCTGCAGCTTGCTCTAGTGTCCAGCCGCGTTCTTTGCGTAATTCACGCACCCTTGCCCCCAAATTCAGCGGCTCGGCAACACTTACCGCGCCGTTCTCACGCGCAATACGGATAATAGCAGGAGTGTCCAACCTTATGTCCCTTGGGTAATACTGATATATTTGCATTATTTCTACGAACTGGCTACAAGCTGTTTTGCGTTGGATCAACCTTTAAGGGATAAGTATATGATTAGGCTTGATGTATTTTCCGATCCCATCTGCCCTTGGTGCTATATCGGCAAAACTTTACTGGATCGGGCATTGGAAAAACATCCGTCGCATCCATTCGTGATTGAATATCACCCGTTTCAACTCAACCCCGCCATGCCCAAAGATGGGGCCGAACGTTCGGCTTATTTGACGGCGAAATTTGGCGGTCAAACCCAATTTTTCGAAACTTATGGCCGTATCGCCCAATCGGCCAAAGCGGCAGGAATTGATATCAATTTTGACATTATGACACGGGTGCCCAATACGCTTGACGCGCACCGCATGATCCATTGGGCGGGGCTCGAGGGTAAACAAGCCGCCATGGTCGCGGCCCAGTTTCGCGCCTATTTCCGCGAAGGTCGCGATTTAGGCGATGTGCAGATATTGGCTGATCTGGCTGCCCAAGTCGGCATGAACCGCGCTGTGGCCGAACGGCTTTTGACCACCGACTCCGATCTTGATGATCTGGCCTCGCGAGACAAAGATGCGCGTGAAAAAGGTGTCAGCGCTGTGCCTACCTATTTGATCGATAAACAATATGTTTTGTCAGGCGCACAGCAACCCGATCTTTGGGCGCAAGTGATCAGCGAAATCACAGTCGAGCTGGCCTCCAAAGCTGGCTAACTTTTTGGGTCCGTATTTTTAGGCGCACGGGCCTTTTGAGCCAAATCTTTGGCCAGTGCAAAGGCCCCTTTTATACGGTCATGCTCGCTGGGCCAGTCAAACATTACCACGATCTTATTGTCTTTGACACGCGCTTTACCCAGATGGGCAGTGATAAAGTCAACCAGACCTGCAGGATTGGCGTAGTTGTCTTTGTAAAACTGTACCGTTGCCCCTTTGGGCCCCGCATCCAGCTTGGCGATTCCCGCCATTTTGCACATGGATTTAATCCGCACTACGGCCATCAGGGTCGTCACCTCACGCGGGATGGGGCCAAAACGGTCGATCAGTTCGGCGGCAAAGCCTTCAATTTCGACCTTGCGGCTTAAGGTGG
>DPZQ01000011.1 GCA_003536295.1 Rhodobacter sp.
GCTCAGTTTGATCTGCCTGCCTACGGGCTTTGGCGCTTGCGGGATGCGGGGGTGGGTCTGGCTCATTGGTCTGGCCATTGCACCTATAGCGATGCGGACCGGTTTTTTTCCTATCGCCGAGCCACTCACAAACAAGAAGCCGACTATGGCCGACAAATCTCGGTGATTGCGCTGTAATCTAAGCAGTTTTGGCCAAACGCGCCTCTAGCACTTCAAATGGCAAGCCGGGTTGGTCTTTGGCGCAGCGAATTACAAGACTGGTTTTCACAGAGGCTACATTAGGCGCAGACAAGAGCTGCTCGGTCAAAAAGCTTTGAAAAGACGAAAGATCGGGCGCTGTGCATTTTAAAATAAAGTCGATCTCGCCATTGAGCATATGACATTCACGCACCAAGGGCCAAGCGCGACAGCGCCCCTCAAATGCGGAAAGATCACCCTCGGCCTGACTTTGCAAACGTACCATTGCAAAGACCTGTACTTCAAACCCTAGTTCGCGTGTATCGACATCAGCATGATACCCTTTGATCAAGCCAGCTTCTTCCAAAGTGCGCACACGGCGCAAACAAGGCGGAGCGGAAATGCCAACCCGTTTGGCCAGCTCAACATTCGTCATGCGACCGTCGGCTTGCAATTCGGCCAAGATCTGGCGGTCGATAAGGTCTAGCTTGGAAGCGCTCATCAAATGTTCCTTGTCGTAGCTTTCAAAATCGCAGCTTAAAACGTAATTAAATTTCAAATTTGCGCAATAATAGACCAATCTATAGCCTTCTTTCAAACCATTTGGCAATCTACTATTCAGGGCTTTTCGTCAAGGCTGCGCCACCTTATATGAACAGAGAACTATTTAAGAAAGATCAAAACATGAGCAACACACGTCACTCAAAGGTGCTTATCATCGGGTCTGGGCCTGCGGGTTATACGGCTGCGGTCTATTCGGCACGCGCCATGCTCGCGCCAGTTCTGGTGCAAGGCTTACAACCAGGTGGTCAGTTGACCATCACGACCGAAGTTGAAAACTGGCCCGGCGACACTCAAGTGCAAGGCCCTGATTTGATGGTGCGCATGCAAGACCACGCCACCGCCATGGGTGCCGAGATTATATCTGATTACATCACAGCCCTTGATTTAAGTAACCGCCCCTTTGTGGCCAGCGCTGACTCAGGCATGACTTACACGGCTGATGCCATTATTTTGGCAACGGGCGCTCAAGCAAAATGGTTGGGCCTACCTTCAGAAGAAAAATTCAAGGGGTTTGGCGTGTCGGCCTGTGCGACCTGCGACGGTTTCTTTTACCGCGGCAAAGAAGTAGTGGTTATTGGCGGCGGCAATACTGCCGTCGAAGAGGCGCTTTTTTTGACAAATTTTGCGTCAAAAGTCACTTTGGTCCATCGCCGCGATAGCTTGCGGGCTGAAAAAATCATGCAAGATCGCCTGTTCAAAAATCCAAAAGTCAGTGTCTTGTGGAACCATGATGTGGTCGATATTTTGGGCGATGATAACCCTCCGGGCGTCACGGCCGTGCGGGTGCGAAATGTGCACAGCGGTGCCGAGCAAGACATCCCTTGCGCAGGCTTTTTTGTGGCCATTGGTCACACGCCCGCCACGCAGCTTGTGGCCGACCAGCTTGAGCTGCACAATGGCGGCTATGTCAAAGTAAAAGCGGGTACAACCCACACCTCAATCGAAGGGGTTTTTGCTGCGGGCGATCTGACCGATCATGTCTACCGCCAAGCAGTCACAAGTGCGGGAATGGGCTGTATGGCCGCATTAGACGCCGAACGGTTCTTAGCCGAACAGAACTAGCTTTGGGGCCTAAAGCCCCAAACATTCAATGCACGCTTTGAGGTAGAAAGTCATTCTGGCGCGCAAGCGAAAACGCAAGTTTTTTATTGGCCACCAAAGCCAAGCGGGTGCCACTAGCATCATGTACCGCATAAAGAACGTGCAGCCCCTCGGCCTGTTCTTGCAACTGTTCGGACAGGTCTTCCACAAAGACTTTACGTACGTAAACCATATTATCTGTGATTTCGTCCTCAGGTTTTTCCGGTTTATCATTTGCCATCATGATCCCTCCCCATTCACTTGGGTGGACGGGTTAGATTTAATATGAATTTTTTGTACAATCGTTTGCGGAACTTCGCGGTGCAAGTCGATGTGCAAAAGTCCGTGTTCAAGCTCGGCACTAGCAACATCGACGCCATCGGCCAGCACGAAGCTGCGCTGAAATGCGCGAGCGGCAATACCACGGTGTAAAAACACTCGCGCACTGTCATCGTCGCCTTGTTTGCCGCGCACAACTAATTGGCGATCTTCAACGGTGATCGTCAAATTTTGGGTTTGAAATCCTGCAACTGCCAAAGTGATGCGATAGGCATTTTCTGTCGCCGCCTCGATGTTAAAGGGAGGATAACCATCATTTCCGGTTTTGGCCGTGCGCGCAACCAGACGTTCCAATTGTTCAAAACCCAAAAGAAACGGATGCGCCCCAAAAGTCAATTTCGTCATCTTTGCGTCCTGTTGATGGGGCTAAGCAACCCCAGTTGGGCGTGCTTTGATAAATATGGGGCACCATATCGTTAAGAACAAGAGCTGGCTGAATGCAAAGGTGTTTTATGAAAAAATTTACCAAAAAATATCTGGCCATGCTATGATATGTGATGATCAATCGACTCAGCCAAAGAACATCATGAACATAGCCAATGAATTGAACTTCGAAGAGATGCTTCGGATCAAGCTTGAGGTTTTACGCCGCACGCACCGAGATCTTGATGACACCATCGCAGCCCTAGAGCTGCCCAGTATGCGTGACCAGCTAACTCTGCGTCGACTTAAAAAACAAAAACTGGTCCTAAAGGATCACATCAGCGAAATTTTCAATCAATTAACGCCAAACATAATTGCCTAAAGGCAGGAATATTTGGCTAAATCCTTGCCCTAGGGTGTGATCTGGCTATAGTGCGCGGCTTGATACAGGGGGCAATATGACCGCGAGCGTTGGTATTATTATGGGCAGCCAGTCAGACTGGCCAGCCATGAAAGAAGCAGCTGCCATTCTTGACGCGCTAGGTGTAACTTGGGACGCCAAGATCGTCAGCGCACATCGCACACCAGATCGCTTGTGGGACTACGGCAAAACAGCGATTGATCGTGGCCTTCAGGTCATCATCGCAGGCGCAGGTGGGGCCGCACATTTACCTGGCATGATGGCGTCAAAAACCCGCCTGCCGGTGATTGGTGTACCAATTGAGACAAAGGCGCTGAATGGTGTTGATAGTCTCTATTCCATCGTGCAAATGCCGCGCGGTTATCCTGTGGCAACAATGGCAATTGGGGCCACAGGCGCGGCCAATGCAGGGCTTTTAGCGGCCAGTATTTTAGCGCTGAATAATGCTGCCTTGGCCCTAAAGCTTACTCAGTGGCGCGACGCGCTAAGCGCCTCAATCCCTGAGGAGCCTTCTGCATGACTAGTCCCCTCGCCCAAGGCAGCACAATCGGCATTTTAGGCGGCGGCCAGTTAGGGCGTATGCTTTCTATGGCCGCAGCGCGCTTGGGCCTAAAAACCCACATTTATGAACAAAGCGCCCAGTGCCCTGCAGCTGATGTGGCACACCGTGTGACCTCCGCCGCTTATGATGACGAAGCAGCCCTGCGCGCCTTTGGTCGAGATGTGGATGTGATCACGTATGAGTTCGAAAATATCCCCACCTATGCGCTTGATATTCTGCAAGATTTGGCCCCCATTCGGCCTGCGCGCAACGCTTTGGCCGTCAGCCAAGACCGCCTGACCGAAAAACAATTTCTAACCGATCTTGGCCTTAGATGCGCGCCTTACCATGCCGTTGGGACCTTTGATGATTTGCTGCAGGCCATTGATAAAGTTGGCCTGCCCGCCATTTTGAAAACTACGCGCATGGGCTATGACGGCAAAGGCCAAATGCGCATCGCCAACATCCAAGACGCGCAAGAGGCCTATGACGCAATGCAAGGCTCGATGGCAGTGTTTGAGGGATTTATTGATTTTTCTCATGAAGTTTCAGTAATCGCCGCTCGCGGCGCTGATGGTGCCATTTCGGCTTATGATCCAGGCGAAAACCTACACAAAAATGGTATTTTGCACCAAACAACAGTGCCTGCACGCCTATCGGCCAACCAACGCACCGACGCGGTTTTGTTGGCCGCAAAAATCCTAAACGCGCTTGAGTATGTCGGGGTGATGGGGGTCGAGCTTTTCGTCACTCCGGCGGGCTTTATAGTGAATGAGATTGCACCCCGGGTGCATAATTCGGGCCATTGGACGCAAAATGGCTGCGCGACTGACCAGTTTGAGCAGCATATCCGCGCTGTTGCCGGTTGGCCCTTGGGCGATGGGCAGCGCTATGCTGACGTGGTGATGGAAAATCTGATCGGTAACGATATGGACAAGGTGCCCCAACTCACCAGCCAGCCCAACACGGCGCTTCATCTATACGGCAAGCCTGAAGCGCGTGCAGGCCGCAAGATGGGTCATGTAAACGTCATGACCACTCCCAAGGCCTAACTAACCCAACGAATAGCCCGCGCCGCGCACCGTGCGCAGCGGATCGTCGCCACCAAATTCGCACAAAGCCTTACGCAAGCGGCCGATATGCACATCAACCGTGCGGGTATCGACATAGATATCACGACCCCACACGCGGTCTAAAAGCTGTTCACGGCTCCAAACGCGGCCCGGCTTTTCGATAAAGGTGCTAAGCAGTCGAAATTCAGTCGGACCAAGCTTCAAAACGGCCTCACCACGGTAAACTTTATGGGTTTCGCTATTGAGGCGAATATCTCTATATTCCAACACCAGCCCAACTGTCGTGGGTCTTGTGCGGCGCAACTGCGCTTTGACCCGAGCCATCAGCTCGACAATTGAATAGGGTTTGATGACATAATCGTCGGCCCCTGTTTCAAGGCCTCGCACGCGGTCAACCTCTTCTGATTTGGCAGACAGCATGATAATCGATATCCCGCGCGTCGCTGAGCGCATTTTCAGGCGCCGACACACTTCGATGCCCGAAAGATTTGGCATCATCCAATCCAAGACGATGATATCGGGCATCACCTCATCCACCATAATCAAGGCTTCTTCGCCGTTAGCCGCCTGAACGACGTCATAGCCCTCGGCATCTAGGTTGAAGGCAAGGACTTCCCTTTGCGCTGGTTCATCTTCGACAACAAGCACGACGGACTGATCTTTCTTCATCGAAATATCCTTACTAAGAACCTATTTCTTGGTAGCCGAGCTTGGCAAGCTACCTTTTGGGCGGCTTTCTTCGGGTAAATGGCCCGTAATAAGATAAATCACCTGTTCAGCAATGCCCGTGGCATGGTCGCCAAGCCGTTCGATATTTTTGGCAATGAAATGCAAATGCATGCAAGCCGTGATATTGCGAGGATCTTCCATCATGTGGGTCAAAAATTCACGAAACAGCGCATTATACATTTGATCAATGTCTTTATCGCGATTGCGTACTTCAACCGCCATATCATAATCGCGCTTTATATA
>DPZQ01000158.1 GCA_003536295.1 Rhodobacter sp.
GAGATCATCCGTTTGGCGGCAATGCTTTACGTACGTTGTCCGTTTTCACAATCGTACAGTGGAAGATTTATCGAATGTCATTGTTTGTTAGGGGTTTGTGGGTAAGGGCAGAGAAAAAGCAGATTTCCAACGTTCAATGAAATGCAATTGGCGTTGGCGATCAAGCCCAACCAAGGTAACGGGTGACAACGGTATCACCAAAAGGTTCGAGCCTCCATCCTCGTCGGCCATCAGGCCTTTCTCGCGCATCATCGCAGGCGAAAGATAAAGCTGTTGTGCGCTTAGAGCGTTTTTGCCTGCTTCCGATACCAAAAAGTCTATCAAATCCCCTGCTGATTTAGGGTTTTTGGCTTTTTTCGGTATCAAAGCTCCGCGCGATAAGATCAGCGTATAATCCGACGGGGCCACAATTCCGATATTTGGATCTTGGGCCGCACGCGCTAATGCGTAAGAGCCCAAGATATTATAGGCAATCAAATATTTACCAGTTGCCACATCATCGATGATTTCAGCCGAGCAACAAGTGGTCACAGCTTGCCCGCGCGCAAAGGCTTCAAGCAGGCTGCCAAAGGTTGTGGCTTGCAGCGAATCCGCAAAGGCAAACATATAACCAAGCCCTGACCGTTCGATATCATAAGTCGCCACTTTGCCGTCATAACGCCCATCGCTACCGCGCAAAAGATCGATCAAGCGAAAGCGCGACAGTGGAATATCTTGCACGGGCACCAAGGCGCGGTTGTAAACTATCACGGCGGGTTCACGGGTGATGCCAAAGAGCTCATCTCGCCAATTCATCCCCTGGGGAAGGCTTTGCGTGGCGGCTGAGGCATGGCTTTGCGCGCAGCCATCATTGGCCAGTTTGACCTGCTGATCAACGGATGAGCTGATCAAAATATCTGCCGCCTCGACCTGATCGGCGCAGGCGGCCACCGCATAGTCATAAAGCTGGTTTGAGGCCCACTGCTCATACACGATTGCCAGGTCGGTGTTCAGCGTTGAAAAGATTTTTAGGATCGGGTCGAACAGTTCGATGTCGGTGGTCCCGCGGATCAGCAAATGTTGTGCCGCTTGGTCAGGGGCATAGGCTGGGCCGTAATGGCGGGTTACCTCGGGGGCAGCGGCGGCGCTTGTGGCGGCGATGATGGCAGTCAGGGTAAGGATTTTTCTCATAGTGTTGCCCGCGCAATCAGGGGAATGACCACTCGCGCCTCAAAAAGCTGTGCGCCAGACGGCAGGCTTAGGTGTTCAAAGGTCATTTCGCCGTGATGGGCATGGGCTACCGCTTCGACAATAGAAAGCCCCAGCCCAACTTTGGTGGGCGAGACGCTGGCTTGCCGCGAAAAGCGGGTACCTGCATCTTGCCAATGGTTTTTTGGAATGCCGCCGCCGCTGTCTTGTACGGCCAAAATGGCCATACGGCCTTGTTGACTGACTTTAATCATAAAGGGTGCGGCACCGTGGCGCTGGGCGTTGGCGGCTAGATTTTTGCACGCCTCACCTAGCGATAAAAGATCGCCCTGCACCATCACTGGATCTTCGGGGAGATCAAGCCGCATGATATCCTGACCTGACAGGCGGGGGTCGCTGTCGATTTCCTCAAGTGCTATAATGGCCACGCGGCGCAGATCTAATTGGTCAAGCGGCACGGCATCGGCGCGGTGAATGATCAGTGCGTGATTTAAAAGCTGATCGGTCAAGCGGCTTAGGGATACAGTGCGTCGGTGAATGCGCGTCATGATGGACCGCAACCGCACCGGATCACTTTCGCCAATAGCCAGTTCAGACTGTGCCCTGATGGCGGCGATGGGCGTGCGCAACTGATGCGAAGCATCACCAATCAAGCGCCGCGTTGCGGCCACTTGCCGATCAACACGCGCCATAAATCCATTCAATGTGCCCACAACTTGGCTGATTTCGCGCGGCACCGCGATGCTCAGCGGAGTCAGATCGGCCGGGGTGCGGGCGGCAAGGTCATGCTCAATGCGCTGCAAGGGCCCCAACGCCGAGCGTACGGCAAAGACCGCAAGGCCCGACATTAAAAGCCCCGCAAGCCCAACCACAATCAGCGCCGATTGGGTGATTTGTTTTGTCAGCTCCAGTCGAGCGCGCAGAGTTTGACCCACCACCACCCGCACGGTGCCCGACAGCGCCCGCTCGGAAAAACGACGATCCACGGCGGCAAAACGTGCCGCTTCGCCTGTGAAAAAACCGTCACTCAGATATTGACCCTGTTTAGGTCCATCGACATTAGGGTAGCCCGTCAAAAGCGCACCTTGAGTATCATAGATCGCATAGACAATGCGGTCTTGTGGGGCTAGTGCCAATAACTCAAAGGCGGCGACAGGCAGATCAATGCGTAGCTGGCCCTCTTGCAAGGTAATGGCCTTGGCAATTTGATTTGCAGCACCGATCAGCAGGCGGTCATAGGATTGCTGGGCCGCATTTTTCCCGTAGGCAATGGCCGCAACCGCCATCGCAGCCCCGCCTGCCGTCAGCAAAAGGATCAGAGCAACCGCCAAACGCAGCGTTAAAGAGGTGGCATTAGGAAGGGAGGCTGGAGGGCTATTGTTCATGGGTTGTCATCTGATAGCCCAAGCCACGCAAGGTCCGGATGCTGACTTGGCTTTTGCAGATTTTGCGCCGCAGGCGTGCCACATAGGTTTCAACCGTGTTCATGCCCACGTCCTCATCATTGAATGAGAACATCCGTTCATGAATATGCTCTTTGGTGACCACCCGCCCTGCATTTGATAAAAGCACCTCAAGCAAACTATATTCGCGCCGTGTCAGCGCGATGGGTGCGCCTGCTGCTGTAAGTTCGCGCCGCGCCGCATCAAAGCGCAGATCGCCGTAGGTTTGGATCACCTCTCTTACAGAATGTCCTCGCCGTGCAAGGGCGCGCACGCGGGCGTGCAGCTCACCCAACTCAAAGGGTTTGACCATGTAGTCATCAGCCCCTTGGTCCAGCGTTTTGATGCGCATTTCAACCTCACCTCGGGCGGTCAACATAAGAATGGGCAGGCTGTGCCCCTCTTGTCTTAAGGTGCGCAAAAGCGTTGTGCCTTCGCCATCGGGCAGTTGAATGTCCAAAATGGCAATATCGTAATCTTGCACGCGCAGCGCCGCTAAAGCATCGGCCAGAGTGCCAGCGCAATCAACGGCGTCGCCGCGCCGTGCAAAGCTTTCGGCAATGGCGATAGCCAGATCTTCGGTATCTTCTACCAGAAGCATGCGCATGGGGCACGGGTCCTTATCTGAGGCGGGTCGCCGTCCTTTATCGCCTTTCTAGCTGCAAATGCAATCTTGGTGAAAAATGACAGGTTCATGACAGGAAGGCCGATTATCGTGGGAAACTGCGGGCTGAAATGCGCGTAAGTTGCCAACTTATTGCTGGCAGAATAACTAATGTTCTGGGAGGACAACATGACATACCAATTGAAACTGCGCAGCGGTATTACTGCGTTTGCACTGGTTGCAGGCCTGATCGCCGCGCCCACCTTTGCGTTCGAGCCATCACAAACCGAATGTATCGCTCCTGCCAACGCTGGCGGCGGCTGGGACTTTACATGCCGTCAAGTTGGCAAAACCATGCAAGATCTGGCCATCGTTCCTGGCACGATGCAGGTCACAAACATGGCCGGAGGTGGCGGGGGCGTGGCTTTTGCTGAAGTAGTGTCAAAACGCAGCGAAGATAACAATCTAATCATTGCAGCCTCGACCGCGACAGCCACACGTTTGGCCACAAATGCCTTTCCTGGCAACACAATGGACCAAGTGCGTTGGGTTGGGGCCGTTGGCGCTGACTACGGGATTATCGCTGTGGCAAAAGACAGTGCCATCAATACTTTACCAGAGCTTTTGGCCCAAATTAAAGCGGACCCAACCTCGATTTCCGTTGCAGGCGGTTCGGCGGTCGGCGGCTGGGATCATTTAAAAGTGCTGATCGCAGCTGAAAAAAGTGGCATCACCGATTTGCGCTCAATTAAATACGTTGCCTTTGATGGCGGTGGCGAAGCGGTAACGCAGCTTTTGGCCGGCTCGGTGGAAGCCTTTACAGGTGACGCGTCCGAAGCCAAAGGCTTTGTCGATTCAGGCGATATCAAAGTGATTGCCGTTTTGTCACCCGAGCGCATGCCCGGTGACTTTGCGTCATTCCCAACAGCCCGGGAACAAGGCATTGATGCGATTGGTGCGAACTGGCGCGGCTTTTACGCCCCAGGCGGTATGTCGGATGAGGCCTTTGCCTTTTGGCAAGAAGCTGTGACCAAAGTCTATTCGTCTGACGAATGGAAAGGTGTCATGACCCAAAACGGTCTAGCCCCGATTGAGGTCTCAGCGGCTGAATTCCAAGGTTTTGTCGAAGATTCGATTGCCAGCATTCAGAAAATATCGCGTGAAATCGGGCTGATCCAATAAGCTTCCAAACGACCTAAGGTGTGCGCGGTTTGGCTGCGCACACTTTTTTGATAATTTAAAATGCAAAGGAATTAGGGATGTCAGATCGCATTCTTGGCGTGTGCGGCATTTTGCTGGCGCTGTTTTTTATTTGGGCGGCCACCATCATTAAGCTGAGTTTCATTTCAGATCCGATTGGACCTAAGACCTTTCCCTTCATCATTGGCGGCCTGTTTGGCCTTTCGAGTTTAGCAATTTTCCTCCGGCCCGATGCTCGCCCTTCCTGGCCCTCGATGACGGGTCTAGCCGAGTTGGCGGGTGGTTTGGCAGTTATGGTGGCCTATGTCTATCTGCTGCCCGCGATTGGGTTTGTGATTTCTACGGCCTTCGCCTCGGCAGTTTTAAGCTGGCGTTTGGGTGCTAACCTTTCAGGAGCAGCGGCGGCAGGAATTGCCACTGCGGGTGGGATTTACACTGTGTTTCACCTTATTCTTGGGCTGACGCTCGCAACCGGACCATGGGGGTTTTAGATGGATAGTTTTGCCAACTTAATGCATGGTTTTGATGTTGCGATTACTTTTCAAAATATTGGTCTTGCGCTGATCGGTTGCTTTTTGGGCACGATCATTGGCGCTTTGCCAGGGCTTGGCCCCTCGAATGGGGTAGCGATCTTGCTACCCTTGGCCTTTTCCCTTGGACTTGACGCGACGCCGGCGCTCATTTTGCTGACCTCGGTCTATTATGGGGCGATGTATGGCGGGCGTATCTCATCGATTTTGCTGAATATTCCGGGGGATGAGCCGGCATTGATGACTACGCTTGACGGCTATCCGATGGCGCGCGCGGGCCGCGCGGGTGAAGCGCTGGCCCTTTCAGGGATCGCATCATTTGTGGGAGCGTTTTTTGCGACGATCGGTCTTGCAATTTTGGCCCCTCAGCTGGTGAAAGTGGCGCTTTTGTTTGGGCCTGCGGAGTATTTTGCGCTTTTCGCGCTGGCTTTTGCGACATTGGGGGGCATTTCCTCGACCAATCAAGCCAAGTCAGCTTGGGCTGCAGCCTTCGGCCTAGGTATTGCAATGATCGGGGTTGATGGGCAAACGGGCGTGCCACGTTTTGCCTTTGAACAGATTCATCTTTACGACGGTATCGACTTTTTGGTGGCGATTGTGGGGCTGTTTGCCCTGTCAGAAGTTTTAATTTTTCTAGAGCATTCGGGCGGGCGTTCGGCGAAAGCGTTGGCAGCACAAACAAACAAAAGCCAAATCGCCATTGGGCGACCTGTTGCCTCATTTGCGCTGCTGAAATTTTGCACGCCTGCCATAGCGCGCTCGACCGTGATTGGCTTTTTGGCGGGTGTTTTACCAGGTGCTGGCGCATCGCTGGGGTCCTTCTTGGCCTATGCGACGGAAAAACAAGTCAGCAACGGTGGTGACACCTTTGGCAAAGGCGATCCGCGCGGTGTTGCGGCCCCTGAGGCGGGTAATAATGCAGCTGCAGGGGGCGCTTTGGTGCCCATGCTGGCACTGGGGGTACCTGGTTCGGGCACAACGGCGGTTTTGTTGGCGGTCCTTTTAGCGCTTAACGTCACGCCCGGACCTTTGTTGTTCACCAATAGTCCCGATATCGTTTGGGGCCTAATAGCGGCGCTTTTTATTGCCAATGTCATGCTTTTGCTATTGAACTTGCCACTTGTGGGCCTGTTTGCCCGCGTCTTGTTGATACCTGCAAAATATCTGATGCCTTTGGTTGCGATGGTTTCCTTTGTAGGGATCTATGGGGTTTCAGGATCAACTTTTGATCTTTTGGTCATGGTGCTTTTTGGCGTGATTGGCTGGGTGTTGCGTAAGCTTGATATTCCCTTGGTGCCGATCATTATGGGCATCTTGCTGGGAAATTTGATGGAGGCCAATTTGCGGCGCGCAATGACCATCTCAAACGGAGATTGGTCAGCGCTTTATGGTTCTTATCTGTCAATTGGGCTTTGGATTTTTGCAATCGTGGGCTTTTTTCTACCGGTTTTCGTCGGTCGCAAGATCAAAAACAAAATGCATGCCAAAACTGTGTCAGACAAAACAACTGGTTCTTGAGACCAAAGTGGCAGGCGTGAGCCGCCTCTGACACATCTAGTTTACCGGGGTGCAAAATGCTGCAATTTCAGCTCTGGTAAATTTGACTTGAAGCAGCCATTCGCTGTTCTATAGGTTGTCTTTTTCGACCCACCCTATAACACTGTGTTCAGGATGATGGAGTTATGGACAAAAACCTGATCCCTCAAGTGTTCCGTTTTTGATGTGGAGTATCTACCACACCCTCTCCATATGCCCTCGCATGACATCCAAAGCGTACCCAGAGCCATAGTTAGAGGCAATGCTATTGGTGGAGTGACCCATGATCGCCATTGATATGCTCTCGGGGCACCCTGTGTTTCTGAGCTTATCCTTCATCCTGTGGCGGAGGGAGTGGATGACGAGTTTGGTATCGGTGATGACTTTCCGGAAGCGCTTCATGAGCATTGCTGAGGCGGCATCACGACCTCGTAGCTTGGCGTAGCGAGGAAAGATGAAGGTGTCATCGTCTTTTCCTGCCCTTAGCCCTTGTAGTGCTGTTAGTGCCGCAGGGCTGATCGGTATGGTG
>DPZQ01000002.1 GCA_003536295.1 Rhodobacter sp.
AGATCCATTGCGCCGCCCATGCCTTTGACGAGTTTGCCCGGGATCATCCAGTTCGCAAGGTCGCCCTTTTCGTCAACTTCCATCGCGCCAAGGATCGCGGCTGCGATTTTGCCGCCACGGATCATGCCAAAGGATTGGGCGCTGTCAAAATAGGCGGTTTGCGGCAATTCGGTTATGGTTTGTTTACCTGCATTGATCAGGTCAGGGTCTTCTTGGCCCGAGATGGGGAATGGCCCCATGCCTAACATGCCATTTTCAGACTGCAACGTAACCTCAATCCCTTTGGGGATATAGTTGGAGACCAATGTGGGAATGCCGATTCCCAAATTTACATACCAACCGTCTTGCAGTTCAAGTGCGGCACGTGCCGCCATTTGATTGCGATCCCACATTCTAGGCCTCCCGCACAGTGCGTTGTTCGATACGTTTTTCATGCTGACCTTGCACGATACGGTGCACATAGATGCCCGCTAGGTGAACATGGTCAGGATCAAGACTGCCGGTCGGCACGATTTCTTCTACCTCGGCCACGCAGATTTTGCCACACATCGCGGCAGGTGGGTTAAAGTTACGGGCCGTTTTGCGAAAAATCAAATTGCCCGTCTCATCGGCTTTCCAAGCTTTCACTATAGACAGATCTGCGAAAAGACCTTGCTCAAGAATATAGGTCTCGCCGTTAAAGTCTTTATGCTCCTTGCCCTCAGCTATCACGGTGCCAACACCTGTTTTGGTGTAAAAACCAGGAATGCCAGAACCTGCCGCGCGCATTCTTTCAGCCAAGGTGCCTTGGGGGTTGAACTCAAGTTCAAGCTCACCCGACAGATATTGGCGCATAAATTCGGCATTTTCACCGACATACGATGAGATCATCTTCTTGACCTGTTTGCTTTGGAGCAAAATTCCAATACCAAAATCATCAACGCCAGCATTGTTTGAGGCAAACGTCAGATTTTTAGTGCCCGCCTCTTTGATGGCATATAACAAAAGCTCTGGGATCCCGCAAAGGCCAAAGCCGCCGGCTGCAATCAACATACCTTCTTTTAAAAGCCCGTCCAAAGCAGCCGCAGCTGTTGGGTAGATTTTTTTCATTATCACTCTCCTCATATAGCTTGGCGCATTGGCTTTACACCGTGGCATGGCGGCGCTCTTTGTTCTGCATACTTGTTTTATAGTGGAGGGGCGCTTGGGTGCAACCACATTTCCTGCATGTGTTATGTTGTTAAAAGGGTAGGCGCCCTTTTCTCCCCAGGCGTTTCCTTTAATAAAACTTTAATAATGTGCTCTTTAGCTGCGATGTTTTTGGGCCCTTTATTCGCATTCAAGGCGCGCGATAATTGTTTTTAAATGGGGTTGTAACTTGCATTATGCGGCGAAGTTGTTAGTCAGGGGGACAAGCTTGCGATCGGAAACTGTCTTGTCACAGCCAAAGCTAAAAGTGGGTTTGATGTTGCGCCTTTATCTGGTGCTGAGTTGGGCCATTTGGCCTTTAGCCTTGTGGCACCTGGGTAAACGGCTTGCCCGCGGCAAAGAAAACCAACGCAGTTTTAAAGAAAAACGTGCCATCATCACAACCAAGCGTCCAGACGGGCCTCTCATCTGGTTGCATGCCGTTGGTCTGGGTGAGGTTTTAGCCCTGCGCGCTTTAATTTTTGCGCTGGCCCATGCGCGACCTAGGGCACATTTTCTAGTAACTTCATCCGCACAATCAAGTGCTGCGGTCTTTGTCAATAATTGCCCACCAAACTGTCTACATCAGTTTTTACCACTAGACCTAGGGCCTTTTCCAGAACGCTTTCTTGCCCATTGGCGTCCCGATTTAGCAATTATGGCTGAGCAAGAAGTCTGGCCGCGGTTTCAGGTTGAGATTGCGCGTCAAAACATTCCATTAGCCTGGGTTAATGCCCGCATCAGTCCAAAAAGTGCGCGGGTGAAGGGGAGATTTCGACGTTTTTTTCTTAATATTTATAGATATTTTGATTATATTTCGGTGCAAAATAAGCACACGGCCAGTGTTCTCAAGGATTTAGGCCTGCGCGACGGGGTTGGGCTTGCCCCCTCATTCAAATTAGCTGCGCCACCGCTTCATTATGACACAGGCTTGGCTACTCAATTTGGTGCGCTTTTAAGCGGGCGCGCTGTCATATGCGCCGCTTCGACCCACGCCGAGGATGAACAGATTATCCTACCTGCTCTTAAAAAACTGTTAAAAACCAACTCGGAAACCCTGGTTGTCGTGACGCCGCGTGATGCGGCGCGCGGGGGGGCGGTAGCGCAAATGGCGCAAAGTTTGGGTCTTATTTGTGCGCAGCGCAGTTTGGGTGGCAAAATCACACCCCAAACCCAAATCTATATAGCCGACACTTACGGAGAGCTGGGACTTTGGTATCACCTCAGCGCGCGCGTCATTATGGGGGGTAGTTTTTGCGCCGTGCAGGGCCATAACCCTTATGAGGCGTTGGCTGCAGGTAAGGCCGTTTTGCACGGTCCCTTTGTCGAGAATTTTCAAGATGATTATACCATATTAGATCAGGTGGGGGCCGCACAAATGGTGACCACTGGGGATGAGTTGCTTTTTCAGCTACAAAACGCTCCCTTTGATAAGATGGCAGACGTGGGCACCAAGCTTTTGGCCCAGCACAGCGAAAGTTTTACCCAACTTGCACAAGATTTGCTGGCGCTGAACCCAAAACGGCTGGGTTGAGATGATTGCACCCGGATTTACCTGCGTCCCCGTTCTGTGACTTGCCTTTTGGGCGCGCCTGTCATAGATGAGGTCGATGCGTAATTGTCGTTCTTTTTCCAATACCCATTAGGACTGATATGAACCATAGCGCCGAAATAGAAGCCAGCCCCATTGTCCAGTTTCGCGTCGCAACGCAGCGGGTGGCTAAATTTGTGTCGGGTACGCTTACTTTTTCGGATCTGCCCCTTTTGCAAGTGTTGCCACAAAATGTCACGAATTTACCTGGTCTTACGGGCATAAATCTGACTAAAACCGCGATCAAAGACCTTTCTGCTTTGCGAAATGCGCCTGCTTTGCAACGCATAAGCCTTAGCGGTTCAACGGTCACGGATATCGAAGCGCTTTCAAGTATCAAGTCTCTGGTTTGGTTGGATTTAAGCCACACTCGAGTGCAAGATATATCAGCCCTTTCAGGGCTTTTGATGTTGGAAGAACTCAATCTGTCCTTTACCGATATCACCCATGTTTCAAATTTACGTCGTTTGACCAAATTGACCGAATTATCTCTTATGGGCACAGGTGTTACGGATCTGTCTGGGTTAAGTGACTGTGCGCGGCTGAGCATGCTTGATCTGGCCTATTCGCATGTTCAGGATTTAGGTCCGATTAAGTGCCTTTCTCGTCTACAATGGGTCAATTGCCGCGGGCTAAGTGTTGAAATTAGTATACGCAACCGGCGTGTTTTTCGTAGTTAACTTAACGACCATCCTCTTGTGGTCGAGAGTTAATCCACTGGTTGAGAACTTCCCTAAATAATCTTAATTGTTATCCCCCAAATTTTCGTCCATCCTTAGCAGTTTTCTAAAGTGATTTTTATAAAAATATTTTGGTTTTTCACTCCGAGGGTTGAGCTCTATGAACCTAAAACTTGGTCCCAATGATCTTAAAAGCCGCTGTAGCATGACGGCTCAAGATATTGCTCAATCATGTGAAAAGCTGATTCAGAAAGTGCTCAAAGTCGCCAAATATGACAATGGGCATGCCCCGTAAATATTGCCGCTCTGCCCGAAACCTATGAAAGGGTAAGGCATCTTGGCGTAAATTTTTTTTGGTATTGTTGAAAAATCCTATGCATTAAACGCCCATTATAAAGCCGTCGCCGCGCGTGCCGGTGTTTGATTTTTTGATGCGGGGTTGGTTATTTCTGTGTCAGATATTGACGGCATCCATTATAGCGCCGAAAGTCATGCAATATTAGGGCTGGCGCTCGCCTACTTTATTAAGCGTCAGCTTTGACCAAAATGAAAAAATAGGATAACAGATGAAATTATTACGGTATGGCCCCTTGGGCGCTGAAAAACCTGCAGCCCTACACTTAGACGGTAGCTTGCGCGACCTGTCGGCCCATATTGGCGATATTGACGCGGCGGCGATTTCGCCTGCGGGACTTGTGGGACTTCAAAAAATTGATCTAGATCAGTGCCCCATCGTTGCTCCGGAAGCACGTTTGGGGACCTGTGTGGCAGGAACGGGGAAATTCGTCTGTGTGGGGCTGAACTATTCTGATCACGCAGCCGAGGCGGGCATGGGTGTACCAGCTGAGCCGATCTTGTTTATGAAGGCCAACTCAGCGATTTGCGGGCCCAATGACCCAATCTTAATTCCGCGGGGTGCGACCAAAACCGACTGGGAAGTGGAACTTGCGATCATCATCGGCAAAAAGGCCAAATATGTCACCCGCGAGACTGCGCTTGAATATGTGGCGGGCTATGCGGTGGCCAATGATGTCTCAGAGCGTGGCTTTCAAATTGAGGGCACAGGCCAATGGACGAAAGGTAAATCCCATGACAATTTCGGCCAATTGGGCCCTTGGTTGGTAACGAAAGATGAAGTGCCTAATCCGCATGATTTGAAGATGTGGCTCAGCGTGAATGGTGTGATGCGTCAAAACGGCTCGACCCGCACGATGATTTTCGGGGTCGAATATCTGGTCAGCTATATCAGCCAGTATATGACTTTACATCCCGGAGATGTGATTTCAACGGGTACTCCGCCCGGTGTGGGAATGGGACAAAAACCCCCCAGCTATCTGAAGGTTGGCGATGTGGTTGAGTTGAGTATACAAGGTTTGGGTCAGCAACGCCAAGACGTGGTGCAAGACGCCTAAAACGCCCTTATCTCCAAAGGACCGCCATGCCCGAAAGCGCGCGCAAAATACCTATTCACGAACTTACCTATGAGCGGTTACGCGACATGGTTCTTTTTGGAGAGTTAGAGCCCGGCCAGCCCGTAACAATTCAGGGGCTTATCGTTGATTTGGGGGCCGGAATGACCCCAGTGCGTGAGGCCATTCGTAGGCTGTGCTCGCAAGGGGCGCTCGAATTGCAGGGCAACAGGAGGATTTGTGTACCCAAACTGACACTTGAGGCGTTGGATCAGCTGGCCTTTGCTCGCTTGAAAATTGAGCCGCAACTGGCGCTGATGGCCTGCACGCGCCTTAATGACACCAGCATGATCTCTCTGCAAGAGATTGACCAGCGTTTGGATCAAGCGATTGCTCTAGACGATGTGCAAGGCTATTTGATGCAGAATTATCAGTTTCATTTTACACTTTACCGTGCCGCGGCCGCCCCTATTCTGCTCGACATGGCACAGTCGCTTTGGCTTCGCTTTGGCCCCTCGCTGCGGGTGGTCTGTGGGCGTTATGGGCGCGGCGGCCTGCCAGACCGCCATCACGATGTGTTACGTGCAGCACGCGAGGGCGATCCCGCCGTCTTGGCCGAAGCGATCGGCGCAGATCTCTTACAAGGGATAGATCAGGTACGTTTGGCGCTGGAAGAACCCAACGCTTAAAAGAGAATAATATGATCAAATCTTGCCTTTTGGGTAATTTGATCATATTTTTATCTAAGCGAATCTGATCCCAATGTCTGACGCCTTGGGCGTTAAAGGAGTTATTGCAATGTCTGTCATCTCAAACCACATGCCAACCGCCGAGCTGCAAGCGCTGGATGCCGCACACCACATGCACCCGTTCACGGCTGGCGATGAGCTGGCGGCTAAAGGCGTGCGCGTGATTACCCGAGGTAAAGGCGTGTGGCTGAACGACACTGAGGGTAATAAAATAATTGATGCGATGGCAGGGCTTTGGTGTGTGAATATCGGCTATGGCCGCCCCGAACTAGCCGCCGCCGCCGCGCGCCAAATGGAAGAACTAAGCTATTACAATACCTTCTTTCAAACCACCCACGTGCCTGCGATTGCCTTGGCCGCCAAATTGGCCGAGCTAGCCCCCGGTGATCTTAACCATGTGTTTTTTGCAGGCTCCGGGTCAGAGGCCAATGACACCAACATCCGCCTTGTGCGCCGCTATTGGGCAATTAAAGGCATGCCTAACAAACGCACGATCATTGGGCGTATTAACGGCTATCACGGCTCAACCATGGGCGGGGCGTCGCTTGGCGGGATGTCGGGCATGCATGAGCATGGCGGTATGATCGACGCCATCGCCCATATTGGCCAGCCTCATTGGTATGCCGAAGGCGGCGATATTCGCCCAGAAGAGTTTGGCCTGATGCGTGCGCGTGAATTGGAAGAAAAGATCCTGGAACTGGGCGTTGCCAATGTTGCGGCCTTTATTGGTGAGCCCGTGCAGGGTGCTGGTGGTGTAATAGTACCGCCCTCGACCTACTGGCCTGAAATTCAACGCATTTGCGACCATTACGGCATTTTGCTGATCGCGGATGAGGTGATTACAGGCTTTGGACGCACTGGCAATTGGTTTGGCTGTCAAACCATGGGCATTAAGCCCCATATTATGACCGTCGCTAAAGGGCTTTCGTCTGGTTATCAACCGATTGGTGGCTCAATCGTCTGTGACGAGATTGCCCATACGGTAGGGGCCGCGGGTGATTTTAATCACGGCTATACCTACTCAGGCCACCCAGTTGCGGCAGCAGTGGCCTTGGAAAACCTACGTATCTTGCAAGAGGAAAAGATTGTCGATTATGTGCGCGATGTGGCCAATCCTTATTTCGCGGCCAAATGGCAAGCGCTTTCCGATCATCCGTTGGTTGGTGAGGCAAAGCTGGTGGGGCTTATGGGCTCTATAGCGCTGACACCCAACAAAGCGACACGCGCCAAATTTGCAAGTCCGGCAGGTACTGTTGGCTATATTTGCCGCGAACGCTGCTTTGCCAACAATCTGATCATGCGGCATGTTGGTGACCGTATGATCATCTCACCTGCTTTGGTGATCACGCCTAATGAGATTGATATTTTGATCGAAAGGGCTTGGATCTCGCTTGATGAATGCTACACGCGCCTGAACGCCGAGGGGCTGATGGTCAGCGACTAACTGCGAAATACCAAAGGGGGAGTAAAAATGACTATTAAGATTGGGGTTTTGACTGTATCCGACCGCGCTAGTCGTGGTGAATATGAAGATAAGGGCGGGCCCGCGGCTGANNTGAGGCGTGGCTGTGCTCTGTCATCACCTCGCCGGTTGAGATCATACGCCAAATTGTTCCCGATGGTCGCCAATCTGTGGCCAATGCCCTGCGCGCGATGGCTGATGAACAGGGGATTGAGCTGATCTTGGCCACGGGTGGCACGGGCCCTTCGCCCCAAGATCAAACGCCAGAGGCTCTTGCAGATGTGATGGATAAAGAGCTCTCAGGGTTTGGTGAGTTGATGCGCCAGGTCTCCCTTGCGGAAGTGCCCACCGCTATCTTGTCACGTCAAGCGGCGGGCATTCGGGGTAAATGTTTAATCATTACCTTGCCAGGAAAACCTTCGGCGATTGCCACCTGTATGAATGCGGTCTTTCCAGCGGTACCCTATTGTTTGGATCTGATTGGGGCAGGTCGCATTGAAACAGATCCTATGGTGCTTAAGGCCTTTCGCCCCGCAAAATAATTAGCGCTAGACCCGATTAGCCTGCGCCACCGCCAGCGATTTTAAAATTG
>DPZQ01000054.1:0-1370 GCA_003536295.1 Rhodobacter sp.
GATTCAACCATCATCACCGCATCTTTTGTGCCGGCAATGACCAGGTCAAGGCGTTCTTCTGGGTTGTCGCGCATTTTTTGCATCGAATCAACGTCAGGATTCAGCACATATTCGCCATTAGAAAAACCGACGCGCGCAGCACCAATGGGGCCCATAAAGGGCACGCCAGAGATGGTCAAAGCGGCCGAGGCCGCAATCAATGCTAAAATATCCGGTTCGTTGACCAAATCATGCGATAAAACAGTCACAATTAGCAAAACTTCGTTTTTAAAACCATCGACAAACAACGGGCGGATGGGACGGTCGATCAAGCGCGATGTCAGTGTTTCTTTTTCGGATGGGCGCGCTTCGCGTTTGAAAAAGCCCCCAGGAACTTTGCCTGCAGCATAATAGCGTTCTTGATAATGCACAGTCAGCGGAAAGAAGTCTTGTCCAGGCTTGGCCGCCTTTGCGAAGGTGACATTGGCCATCACACTGGTATCACCCAAAGTTGCGATTACCGATCCGTCTGCCTGACGGGCCACTTTGCCTGTTTCCAAGGTCAGCGTTTCGCCACCCCATTCGATTGATTTTTTCGTTACGTTAAACATTTCGTTTCCTATCTAGGCTGGGGGACCCTCCACCCAACCGGTTTTTAACGAGCCGATGCCCGAGCTATTTAAAATAAAGATGCCTCAAGCCAAAAAACACCCCGCCTCAATGAGGCCAAAAGAAAACGCGCCCCACGGGGTTCCGGGGGCGTGTTTAAGATTAGCGACGTAGACCCAAGCGTGCGATCAAGGCCGCATAACGCTCTTCACTTTTGCCTTTAGCATAGTCCAGCAATTTACGACGCAAGGCCACCATCATCAACAACCCACGACGTGAATGGTTGTCTTTTTTGTGGCTTTTAAAATGCTCGGTCAAAGTCGCGATACGCGATGTCAAAATAGCAACCTGGACTTCAGGCGACCCTGTGTCACCTTCTTTGATTGCGAACTCTTTGATCAAGCGGGCTTTTTCTTCAGCAGTAATCGACATCGGGTTCTCCTTAAGTTGAATGTGACGGCTCAGGCCGGGATGTCGTCCAGCAAGGCCCTTTATCGGCCGCAAGGCAATACCAAGCGGTGATGCGCGCGTATATGTGAATTTCGTAAGAAAGAAAAGCAAAAATGTAAACACCGGCCCACCAGAAGTGGATCTCATAAAGGCTTTCGGAAGCAATATCATTCACATTGGATATACCTCCCATGCCAACGAGCCGTTTTTTAAATCTTTCAGACAAACTATTGGGACAAGGCGCAGTGGGGCTAGAGCTAAATCTCTTACTTAATCCTCAGATAATAACAGAGAACGATTTGAGCTATACTAGAGACGTAAGTCTTTGGGCG
>DPZQ01000054.1:1414-22678 GCA_003536295.1 Rhodobacter sp.
AAACACTAGCAGCAACCTGATTGTCATCACGCACAACGGGACACTTGCCGCGCAAGGTTCTTCGATCCATCATATTGAAAGTAAATAATATATCGAAATCCATACAAGCGGTCAAGCCATTGCCTTTGTGCGGCGCGGCTTAGTGAAAAGCACCCTAAAACAAGAATGATCAAAGGCTAAGGCCACCCGCCAAATCGGGTATATCAAGCGGCGCAAAACCATAATGGCGCAACCAACGCAGGTCGCTTTCAAAAAAGGCGCGCAAGTCTGGAATGCCATATTTCAACATGGCCAAACGGTCGATTCCCATACCAAACGCAAAGCCTTGGAATTCGGTCGGATCCACGCCTGCTGCCGCCAACACCTTGGGATGCACCATACCGCTACCCAAAATCTCCATCCATTTATCACCTTGGCCAATTTTCAACTGCCCACCGACGTTGGAATAGCGAATATCGACTTCGGCCGACGGCTCGGTAAACGGAAAATGGCTGGCACGAAAACGTAGTTCAACTTCTTCCACCTCAAAAAAGGCGCGACAGAATTCCTCAAGTACCCATTTAAGGTTCGCCATCGAAATATCGCGGCCAATGGCCAAACCCTCAACCTGATGAAACATCGGCGTGTGAGTTTGGTCCATATCCATACGGTACACGCGACCAGGGGCAATCACGCGAATGGGCGCTCCCTGGTCAACCATCGCGCGGATTTGTACGGGGCTCGTGTGGGTGCGCAAAACATGGGGCGGGCGATCGTCGCCCTCGGCCCGGTTCATGAAAAACGTGTCATGCTCTTGGCGGGCGGGATGTTCTGGCGGAATGTTTAGCGCGTCAAAATTATACCAGTCAGTCTCAACCTGTGGCCCTTCGGCGACAGAAAAGCCCATGTCGGCGAAAATGGCGGTTAATTCTTCCATCACTTGGCTGACAGGATGTATTGAGCCGCGTCGCAAGGGCCGCGCGGGCAAGGTCACGTCAAGCCATTCATCCTTTAGCCGCGCATCTAGTGCCGCATCGGCCAAACCGGCTTTGCGAGCACGCAATGCAGCGTCAATCTCATCTTTAAGTAAATTTAGACGCGCGCCTTCGGTCTGGCGCTCTTGCGGATCCATCGCGCCCAACGCCCGCATAATTAGAGATATTTCGCCTTTTTTTCCCAAAGCCGCCAAACGCACCTCTTCCAAGGTGGCCTCATCATTGGCGGCGGCTATGTCGACAATATATTTGCCACGAATGCTGTCTATGTCGGTCATTTTTGTCTCCGGTTAAGGCCTGTGCTACCCAGAGGCGGGCCAAAATGCAAGGGCGACAAAGAAAAAACCCCGTGCGAAGCACAGGGTTTTATAGATTTTGAACCGGTCAGATTAAGTTGCTGGCACTGCTGCTTTTGCTTGCGCGGCAATTGCGTTAAACGCCTCAGGTTCATGCACAGCCAGATCAGCCAACACTTTGCGGTCAACTTCAATGCCAGCCAAGGCCAAACCATTGATGAAACGCGAGTATGTGAAGGCAGGATCAAACAAACGCACTGCTGCGTTGATCCGTTGAATCCACAAAGCGCGGAAGTTACGCTTGCGATTTTTACGGTCGCGGGTCGCATATTGATTTGCTTTATCAACCGCTTGGGTTGCTGTGCGGAAATTGGTACTGCGGGCGGCATAATAGCCTTTGGCAGCTTTGATTACTTTGCGGTGGCGGGCGTGCGTAACGACGCCTGATTTTACGCGGGACATATGCTGCTCTCCTTACCGGTTATACGGCATGTATTTCTTGACGATCTTTTCATCAGACGCACAAAGAATCATTGTTCCTGTTACATCACGAATAAATTTCGTCGAGCGTTTGATCATGCCGTGGCGTTTACCAGCGGGACCTGCTTTTACTCTGCCTGATGCTGTAAAGCTAAAGCGCTTTTTGGCAGCAGACTTGGTCTTCATCTTGGGCATTTCCATCTCCTTGGTCGGGCGGTGAAACGCACGACTCGGCATGCCACTTTGGCCGGTCGTACGACAATTGAAGCTGCCATATAGGCAAACGCGCCTAGCGTGGCAAGTGAAAATCACCAAATCACCAAATTTTGCCTCATGAAAAGGCCCCCAATCGCAAGATTGGGGGCTCAAAGAAACAAAACGCGGTTTATTTTTCGTGATCAGCCAGAATTAGCGCCTCATCACAGTAAGCCACGCGCAAAATATTAGTTGAACCGACGACGTTAAAAGGCACGCCTGCCGTAACCACAACCTGATCTTTTGAGGTGGCAAAGCCATAAGATTTTGCCGCGCGCACACCCGACAGCACCGCTTCGATGAACTGATGATGCGTTTCAGTAACCACACAGTGCGCACCCCAAGTCATGACCATGCGCCGCGCAGTGTTGACCAAAGGGGTCAACGCCAAGATCGGCACCCTGGGCCGCTCACGCGCGACAAGGGCCGCGGTGGTGCCGGATTGGGTAAAGCAGCAAATGGCTTTGATATCAGCGGTTTCAGCAATCTCACGGGCAGCAGCAACAATACCATCAGCCACTTTTGAGCGGTTCACCGTACGCGACGATTCGATCACCTGACGATAGGTCGGATCTGATTCAACCGAGATGGCCACATTGTTCATCGTAGTCACCGCTTCAATCGGGTAAGAGCCCGCAGCAGATTCTGCAGAGAGCATCACGCCATCTGCGCCCTCATAAATCGCAGTGGCAACGTCAGACACTTCAGCTCGCGTTGGCATTGGCGAATCAATCATGGATTCCAGCATTTGCGTGGCCACAATCACAGGCTTAGCCGCCGCACGCGCCGCGCGGATCATGCGTTTTTGCAAAGGTGGCACGGTGTAGATTGGCAGCTCAACCCCTAGGTCACCGCGCGCGACCATAATCCCATCTGAGACGGCCAAGATCGCGTCATAATTATCAACCGCCATCGGTTTTTCAACCTTGGTCATAATCAGGGCGCGGCCTTTGATCAACTCGCGCGCCTCTAGCACATCGGCTGCGCGCTGTACAAACGACAAGGCGATCCAATCAACCCCGATTTGGCAGGCAAATTCCAAATCCTTCAAATCCTTGGGTGACAGCGCCGTCAAAGGCAACATCACATCGGGCACGTTCACGCCTTTACGGTTTGAAATCATGCCGCCCACGGTCACGGTACAATTAGCAAAATCTTTGCCACACTCTTTGACCTTTAGGCGAATCTTGCCGTCATTTACCAGTAGGTTGGCATCAGGGCGCAAGGCCGCAAAAATTTCAGGATGGCCCAGATAAACACGGGCTTGGTCCCCCGGCGTTTTATCAAGGTCAAGGCGGAAATCTGCGCCCATCTCAAGCTCGGCCTCGTCATTCTTAAACACACCTACACGCAATTTAGGCCCCTGCAAGTCGGCCAAAATACAGATGGGGCGACCCATATCTGCTTCGACTTTGCGAATGATAGCGTGGCGCGCGGCCATATCATCATGGGTGCCGTGGCTCATATTCAAACGAAAAACATCAGCACCCGCCTCAAAAAGCGCGCGGATGGTTTTTTCGTCGCTTGATACTGGCCCCAAAGTGGCCACAATTTTCACATTCCTTAGGCGTCTCATACTGCCAGGATCCTTATATGCGTTTACATTATTTGGTGGGCCAGGGACCTTATTGCGCAGTTTAACCCTCTAGGCAACGTATGCTTTAAAACCAAGACCAAAAAAACGGAAATAGCTTACAATTTTACGAAAATGGGGCAAAAAGCTAGCCTTTAGGGGCAAAAATTCGGTAATAGGCCCAATCTGGTAAAAATTGTGACAGGCGAAACAGCCAAGAAAAGATAGTCGGAAAATTGCTTTTAAAGCGGCGACTCTCCATTAGTGCAAGCATATGGGCTGCTGCCTCATCTGGGTGCATCAAAAAAGGCATAGCAAAGCTGTTTTTGTCAGTCAGGCGAGTTTTGATAAAGCCTGGATTGGCCAATTGTACGCGAATAGGCCCACCGCGCAAATCACAATAAAGCGCTTCGGCCAGTGCCATCACTCCTGATTTTGAGGCGGCATAACCAACCGCCCCGGGCAATCCGCGAAAACCCGAAAGGCTGCCTGTGATCACAATATGACCCTGGTTGCGCGCAAGCATAGCGGGCAAAACAGCCCCGATCACCCGCGCGCAACCCGTGAAGTTCACATCACACATGGCCGTGACCTGATCGGCTTGCCACTCTTGCGCCTTCATCGGCCAATAAACCCCAGCCAGATAGACGACCCCATCCAGCGGCTCCAAGTCGGCCGCTGCTTTTGCAACCGCTGAACCATCGGCAACATCGAGAGGCAAGATTTGCACGGGACCTGGCATTAGGCTTTTAGCTATCTCAAGGGCGGGGCGCGAGCGGGCCGACAAGATCACCTCGGCCCCTTTGGCCGACAAAAGCTGTGCAAGGGCCAGCCCCAACCCTTCGGATGCGCCAACCAACCAATATCTTTTACCATGCCACTTCACTAAAAATTTCCTTTGTTAAACGCTAAGTTTGCATCAGCAATCTTTGTCATGCTTAAAAGCGCAAATGCGCAAAGTTTTAACACACAGGGCAAAAGCGCATAGGCGGCACTTAGGGCCCAAAGCGTTTGGGCGCTATTGTCTTCGCCCGCCTGATAGCCAAAAAGCTGTAACAAAGGCAACAAAAATGCCGCAGCTAAAGCCAGTGAAACCTTGGACACAAAGGCCCATAATCCAAACCCCAAACCACCTGCCCCCTCACCCCAAGTGCTGGCCAAATGGCGGGCAAAAATGGCGGGTAGCAAGGTCATATCCGCCCCCAAGGCCACCCCCGAAGACAAACAAATAAGCGCAAATTGTACCACCTGCCCCTCACCCAAAAAGGCAGCAAAACCAAAGGTGATGATAGCCAAGATCATGCCTATTTGTAGCATCTCTTTCGCACCAAATGCCCGAGCAAGCTGTGCCCATATTGGGGCAGAAACCGCCGCCGAGAGGAAAAACAACAGCAAAAGCGGGCCGGCCGCCAAAGGGCTTTGCAAGCGGCTTTCCACAAAAAATAAAAAGAGGGTCGACGTTACCGCCACAGGCGCGCCGTTCAAAAGCGCCAATATCAAAAATCTGCGCGTGGTCTTTTGCAAGATTAGACGGTGCAAAGACACGGGCGCATAAAGGGTACTGGGCTCCGCGTGCCATTCGAACCGCATTAGCCAAACGGCGGCCAAAACAAGTAGGCAAAACCCATAGGCAAAGCCGGCAAAAGGCGCATCTGTAAAAATCAAAAGCGCCAATGGGGCCACTGCCGCCAGCGACACTCCGACCAAAGCACCACTTTCTCGCCAGCCTGCCAAGCGAATATGTCCCAAAGGCCCAAGGCCTTGCGCTTTGGCAATCCCTTGGGCGTAAAAGCAAATGCTGGCCAAGGAAAACGCTGAAAATAACAGCGTCAGGCAAAGCACAAACCACAGCAGCGGCGCAAAAGGCGGGGTCACCGCAAAAAGTCCAACCATCGCTACCGCCATCAACGCGCCCGCGCCCAGCATCATCAGCCCGCGCTTTTGGGGATAGCCCGCCACTATCCCACCTAAGAAAGGGTCTTGAACCACATCCAAAAGCCGAAGGCCAAAAAGCGTCGCCCCCAATGTGCCCAAGCTGATCTGATAGCTGTCAACATAGAATTTAGGCGCATGAATATAGATGGGCAGACCAGCCATCGCAATCATTGCCGAGAAAAGCGCCCAAGCGGATAGATTTTCGCCCTTGCGCGTCATTTGGCCGAAACGTCTTTTTCAGGCGGAAGCGGACGCGCACGAAACCGCGCGCCCTTAATGCGCAGCTTAAGCGCTTGCCAATATATAAGCGCCAACACGCGGCGCGAACCAAAGGGTCTGCGCAAAGCCGCCAACACCAGCCCACAATTTGTTAAGGGGCGGCGTTTGCCGGTTAAGGTTGCCAAAAGCCCACCCTCGGGGCCGCTATAGCTGATCCAAATCCCAATCTGATCTACACCAATATCAAAGCGAAACTCGTAACCCCCAGCAATCGGCAAAAACGGCGAGACGTGAAAAACCTTTTGCGCCTTTAAAATATCTTCGCGCCCAATGGGGGCAGAGTTTGCTTTGCAGCACAGGTAAGAGTGACGGTCCCCAAAAGTGTTTGACACTTCGGCAATTACAGCCGTCAAATTTTGGGCCGCGTCATAACATAGGAAAAAGCTGACAGGGTTGAACACATGGCCCAAGATACGCGGCTGGGTCAAAAGCAAAATATGGGTGGCTTTTGGCTGAGCATGGGCTTTTAGCACCTCATGCGCCCAAAGAACGCCGCGCCCAGCATGCTGGGGGCCGCCATGATCTTTATCATAAAGCGCTGCAAAATTGGGGCGGTTGCGCGAAAAAAGCGAGGGGCCTTTAGCATGATCTGGGTCTAGTAGCAGATAGTCGATCCCATATCGAAACTGATTATCCAAACTATCTTTTCGCCCGTGATAGGTCACACCAGCTATATGCTCGACCAGTTGGATCATGTGGCAACACCGGTACGCGCCAACAGGTGCTCAGCCACCTCAACGGCGCTGGCAAAACCATCTTCATGAAATCCATTGCGCATCCAAGCCCCGCAGAACCAAGTGTTACGGGCGCCATTCATCGCACGTACGGTGCCTTGCGCTGCCAAAGCCGCTACATCATATACGGGGTGGCGAAAGCTATTGGTGTCATAGATCAGTTTTTCATCAATCGGCTGATTGGCGTTCAACGTCACGAACATCGGGTCATCATGAGGGATAGGTTGCAGATTATTCATCCAATAGGTCAGGTCAATACGCTCGGGCTTGGAACCTGCGGGTTGGGAATAGATCCAGCTTGACCAAGCTGCTTTGCGTTTGGGCATAAGGGCCGTATCTGCGTGCAAAATAATATCGTTGGTCTGATAGCGCACCGCACCTAGGGCTTGGATCTCTTGAGGAGAGCTATCTTGCAACAATGCCAAACTGTCGTCCGCGTGGGTGGCTAAAATAACATCATCATAGGCACACCACTCATCACCCATTGCGCGCAGCTCGACCCCTTGATCGGTGCGCCGCACCGTTTGAACGTGCACACCAACCTGGATCATGACCCCCGCCACCTTTAATGATGCGTTTAGTCGATTGACATATTCAACTGATCCGCCTGTGACCGTATACCATTGATGCTGCCCTTTTACTTGCATCAAATTATGGTTTTGAAAAAAAGTGATCATCGCTTGGGCGGGAAAATCCAAGATGCCCTGCACAGGTGTTGACCAAATAGCCCCCGACAAAGGCAAAATATAATAATCGCGAAACCAAGGACCGGTCTTGAGTTTTTGTAAATAAGCCCCAATCGTCATCAAAGGATCGGTAGCGGCCTCAGCGCCATGTTTATTGAAGTAAATAATGTCACGCAGCATCCGCAGATAGTTTGGGTTAAAAAGATTGCGTTTTTGCGCGAAAATGCCCGCGATATTTGACAGGCCAAATTCTAATGCCCCCCCGTTGATCGAGGCACCAAAGCTCATATCGCTTTTGGTCACAGGCACGTTAAGTTCTTTGAACAAGGCGACCAAATTTGGGTAATTCACTTTATTATAAACAATAAATCCCGTATCAACGGGCTGATTGCCCCTTTTTCCCGCCAGCACGGTGCGCGCGTGACCGCCCAATTTGGGGCCCGCCTCATAAAGTGTGACCTGATGATAGGGCGCTAAAAGATGCGCGGCTGCCATTCCAGAAATACCGCCCCCTATGATCGCAATTTTTCGTACTTGGTGCGGCGCATTTTCGAACGGCATAAATCCACTTTCAACAAATATCTCTTTTAATACGAAATGCCTGAGGAAATAGATCAGGTCAATCGCCCGTAAAGTGATCCAACTTTGGTTTAAGGGCGTATCGTTCTCATGATAACGTGCTATGAAAATGTAAAAGAAGCTGTTGTAGGCCCTTCCACTAGGTCGGAAAATGGTATTTTGTTGCAGATTGACAGGCATGGGACACAAGACCACGTGATTATGGAAGTGATGGATAAGGATTGGACCGCGCTTTTACTGCGTGTGCGTGACCATCAAGACCGCGCGGCCTTTGGCGCGCTTTTTACGCATTTTGCACCCCGCATTAAGGGTTTTTTGATGAAATCGGGCTCTTCTGCGTCGGCTTCAGAAGACTGCGCTCAAGATGTGATGGCAACTGTTTGGCATAAGGCCCATTTGTTTGACCCAAGCCGCGCTTCAGTGGCCACTTGGGTTTTTACCATTGCCCGCAATCGGCGCATCGACGTGATTAGAAAAGAACGCCGCCCCGAACCAGAAGACTTGCCCTGGGGGCCCCAAGCCACGCTAGATCAAGGCGAAGCCTTGATCATAGCCCAAGAAAATGACAGCCTAGCGGCAGCAATAGCGACCCTACCACAAAACCAACGCGCCCTGATCGAACGGGCCTTTTTCGCTGATCTATCGCACGCGCAATTGATGCAAGAAACCGGTTTGCCACTTGGCACAATCAAATCTCGTATTAGATTGGCGTTAGAGCGATTACGCCACAAAATGATGCAATAGGACACCATGAGCATTAACCACCATCTTTCCGAAGGCCTCATTCTGGCATATGCCGCAGGCAGCCTGCCCGAGGCTTATAGCCTTATCGCAGCGGCCCATATCTCAATGTGTGACGATTGTCGTGCTGCAGCCACCGCCTATGAGGCGTTGGGCGGTGCCGTGATCGACGACGGAGATAGCGCGGCCCTATGCCAAGACAGTTTAGCAAAAACCTTTGCGCGCATTTCGGCACCTGCGCTAGGGCTGCCCGTTGTTGTCACGCCCAAAGCCCCTTCGGTCTTGCCTGCCCCTTTGCAAGATTATCTGGGCGCGCGGCTTGAGGATGTGAAATGGCGTAATGTCGGCATGGGGGTGCGCCAGTGCGTCCTCAAGACCAAAGGGAGCCAAACAGCTCGTTTGCTTCATATTCCTGCGGGCACCGCTGTGCCAGATCACGGACACGGCGGACTTGAACTGACCTTGGTCTTGAAGGGCGCTTTTTCAGACAAAACAGGGCGTTTTGGTGTGGGTGATGTCGAAGTTGCCGACCAATCGGTTGAACATACGCCGGTTGCTGACCCTGATATGGACTGTATCTGTCTGGCCGTCACCGATGCACCTTTGCGGTTTAAATCTTTTTTGCAGCGCGCATTGCAGCCGTTTTTCGGGATTTAACAGCCTAAACGGTTGGCGCAATCGGGGCAATAACTGGAATATTGGCCTCCTGTGACAATTCTTCAAAATCAAAATTATCTAAGCGGCGCGCCCGTTTTGCAGCTTTTTCGGTTGAGATTTTAATCTCATCAATATCTTTCGCCGCTTGTCCAAAGTGACGGTCTAGGTTTTCAACGCGTGTCGCCATACGCTCAAGGTCTTTGTAAAGCTCACCCAATTCGCGGCGAATAGCCCCTGCTTGTTCGCGCATACGGGCATCTTTTAAGACAGCGCGCATAGTGTTTAGGGTCGCCATGCAAGTGGTGGGTGACACGATCCAAACCCGTGCGGCGAACCCTTCGCGCACCAGCTCAGGGAAATTTGAGTGCAACTCAGCATAAACCGATTCCGAAGGCAAGAACATCAAAGCCCCATCGGCTGTTTCGCCCTCAAGAATATATTTCTCGGAAATAGCGCAGATATGGCCGCGGACTGCGGTGCGGAACGCGCGTTGCGCCTCTTGGGTTTCGGGGGCAGTTTTGGCGCGGCGCAGGGCTTCAAACCCCTCTAAGGGGAACTTACTATCGATGACAATTGGGCCGGGCGGATTGGGTAAATGCACCAAACAATCGGCCCTTTTACCGTTAGATAGCGTGGCTTGCATCGTATAGCTGTCGGATGGAAGGGCTTTTAACACAATATCATGCAGCTGAATTTCGCCAAAAGCGCCGCGCGTTTGTTTGTTGGAAAGAATATCTTGCAACGACAACACATTGCCTGACAGTTTTTCAATGTTGGCTTGGGCCTTGTCTATAGTTTCAAGCCTTTGGTGCAACTCACCCAACGAACGCGCCGTTTTGGTTGAGCTACCCATCAGACTTTCCGTCATCGCTACTTGAACTTCGGACAGGCGCTTTTCCATCATTTGCAACATGGCCGTTTGGCTTAAGCTTTGGTTTTCTGACACATGGTGCAAGCCGCCTGCCAGGCGCTCTTGCCCTTCGGACAGCGATTGCACGCGTTGCGACATCCAGCCCATTTCATTCATGATAGGTTGCGCCAAACTTGCCACCCGCGCCGCAGCCCGTGCGGTTGAAATAAGCAAAATCAACACAACTGCGACGATTGCACCAATGCCCCAAATTAACGCATTATCAAAGGGCATATTCTGTTGAAAAAGCTCACTCATCTACGCCCAAACAATCTTTCTATATCGGCCAGTGCCAACGCGACATAGGTCGGGCGGCCGTGGTTACATTGGCCCGAATGTGGCGTGACCTCCATTTCCCGCAATAGCGCGTTCATTTCTTCGGCCCGCATATGGCGCCCCGAGCGCACCGATCCATGACAGGCCATGCGCGACAAGATCGCGTCCATCAACACTTGCAACCGTTCCGAATGACCCAAATCAGAAAGATCGTCCAAAATATCTTTTAGCAAATCAGCCCCATTCACGGCCCCCAAAATTGCGGGGGTTTCACGAATGGCGATGGCCCCTCCGCCAAAAGCCTCGATCACCAGTCCCACATTGACCAATGAGGGGGCGATCTCAAGCAACCGCTCAGCGTCATTGGGGCTAAGTTCGACAATTTCGGGAATCAAAAGCGCTTGCGAGGTTATGCCGTTCGCGTCACGCTCAGCTTTTAGGCGCTCATAGACCAGGCGCTCATGGGCTGCATGTTGGTCAACGATCACCATGCCTGTTTGGGTTTGGGCGATGATGTAATTTTCATGCAGCTGCGCCCGCGCGGCTCCCAAGGGCCTATTCAGATCAGCTTGCGCCGCAGCGGGGGCTTCAAATCTGGCCGAGGGCTCCTCGGACAGGCTCATCAATTTTTGCGTGCTGGGCGCTTGCATTTGAAAAGCATAAGACAGGCTTTGGCCAGAGGCAGGGGTCGATTGATAGATGCGCGATACAAAGTTGGGGTTGTACAAATCAGGGGCTTGAAAAGCGGCGCGCGTCTCGTCGCCGACCGTACTTGAGGCGCGATGTCCAGCATGTGCCAGGGTCTGACGCAGGCCCGAAATGATCAAGCTGCGCACCAGTGCGGGTTCACGGAACCGCACCTCAGACTTGGCAGGATGCACATTCACATCAACCGATTGCGGATCGCACAGAATATTCAACACCGCCGCGGGGTGACGATCGCGAGACAAAACATCCATATAGGCCGCACGCAAAGCTCCTAAAAGGGTTCGGTCTAGCACGGGTCGGCCATTCACAAACATATATTGTGCCACGGACGAGCCACGCGAATATGTGGGCAAAGCCGCGTAGCCAGACAGACGTAGTCCCTTATGCTCAAAATCAATGCGAAGCGCATTATCCGCAAAATCAACTCCAATAACACGGGTCAAACGCCGATGAAGCGCATCAAGAAAATCGCCGTTTTCTGGATCGGCGCGAAAAACAATCCGCCCCTCTTCGCCATTGCCACTTAAGTCGCACAGCGTGAAGCCAATAAAGGGCTCGGCCATGGCAAGACGGCGAACAATTTCGGCAATGGCCTGCGCTTCGGCGCGATCAGAGCGCATAAATTTAAGCCGCGCAGGCGTGGCAAAGAACAAATCCCGTAAGCTGACCACAGTGCCAGCACTTAGGGCTGCGGGCATAACTGAGTGGAAAAACCCACCCTCAATAAGCAGCGACGCTGCCTCATGCCCAATTGCACGCGAGGTGATCTGCAATCGCCCGACGGCCCCAAGGCTTGGCAAAGCTTCGCCTCGAAAGCCAAAAGATTGGATGTTTAAAAGATTAGAACCATCGATCTTGGAGGTGGCGTGGCGTGACATCGCAAGACTAAGGTCAGCCGCCGTCATACCGCAGCCATCATCACTCACACGGATCAGTGTTTTGCCGCCATGGGAGTAATCAATAGAAATGCGCGTAGCACCCGCGTCTAAGGCGTTTTCGACCAGCTCTTTCACCACCGAGGCGGGGCGTTCGACCACTTCACCGGCGGCAATCTGATTTATTGCCGTTTCGTCAAGCTGCCGGATCACGGGCCTGTCTGACCCTCGGGTCGGGCGCATATTAGGGCTATTGGTCATCATTTTCCAAAATTTAACATAAGTGCAGGGGTAAATCCATCGCCTAGATTGGTAAAGTGCGCCGAGAAAGGTCTTTAGAATAGCTCACCGCCACAAAGGTGGGGGTCCTGGGAGCAACTAGTTTGGTCAACACTTTCACCTTATCAAGCGTGACGACACGCAGCGGGTCAGATAGGTTTTATCACCTCAATTCCTGCTACGTTGCCGCCATTGAGGTCATCATAAAATCGACCTGATCAAATCAGATTAAATTGGCTGAAATAGCGTAAGTAAGCCCGCGATGAAAACCCGCTGCCACCCAAAACCTCGTTCACAATATAGGACGAACGGAAAGATAAATTCCAGCATCTAAAAATTAACAGCCTTTATGCGAACTGCTAAGTTCAGGAGAGGTAATGTCTACATTCACCAACACATAACGCTTATTTTAGCAACGGTACGCAAATAGGTAGCAGTGAGGATCAAGGCCTATAATAAGAAGGCTTATCGCACAGCAGGTGGTGCCGAAACTTTGGCAAGCCCACGCGCCTGCCAACGCGCCAACTCGGCATATTGATCAAGCGACATATCGGAATATGCCCTAAAGTACGTATTAATTGAAAAGGCCCGCTCAAGCAGACGCCCATTATTAGAGGCACGAAAGGCCGCGTCTTCGCTGGCCAAAACCGTGCGGATATTTTCGTCATAACCAACCCGCTTGGCCAAGGCTTTAAGCGCGGCGTCATTTTTCACCACGGCCGTTACCGATCCGCCTAAGGCTACAATAGCATCTTGATTGGGGGTTGGGTCGGCCAAGTTGGCACCACCCGGTGTTGGCGAAGGCAAAGCAGAGAGATCACTTGGTAAATCAAGTTTTTTAGGGGGTAAAATACCAAATTCATCTGGCCCAGTCGTTGTTGACCGCAAATGCAGCAGTTTTGGGTTTTTGGTGGCACAAGCCCCCAAAAGCAACAGAGCACATAGGGCCGACGCTAAAACCTTTGGTACTGATGGCATGGGGCCTCCTTGGTCTGGTTTGATTGTTCTAAACTAAAGCGTTGCCCGCGTCACGGGGTCTTGTTACTCTTTGGCGTTTTGGGTTTTTGGCCTGTATCGGGTCCAGAAAGCGCAAGCCCCAGCGCCCCAATAAAGATCGCAGCATCAGCAATGTTAAAGGCATAGGGATTTCCAATGCCACAGCAAGATATATTTAAAAAATCAACAACCGCTCCATAAATCAGCCGGTCAACAATATTGCCCAATGCCCCGCCAACCAAAAGTCCTGCAAAGATCTTGGCGATAGGCCTGACCTTGGAGCCCCGCACCCACCATAAAACAGCCGTCAAGACACCAAACGCCACTGCGATTAAAAAAAAGCGGCCAAATTCAGTGTGATTGGCAAATAAGCCAAAATTAATACCGCGATTCCACGCCATTTGAAAGCGCAAGAAAGGGGGGAACACCTCAACTGCGCCACGCTCTGCTAAGTTTAACCCCCACAAAACGCCAACTTTGCTGACCTGATCCAGCAAAAATGCTCCCACAGCAAAGGCCGTAAGTAACCGCATCTTAATGCCTAAAATGGCGCTGGCCTGTAAAGACCATCGCCAATCCTGCCACATCTGCAGCTGCAATCACATCGGCGTCACGCATAGATCCGCCCGGTTGAATAAGCGCCGTCGCACCCGCTTCGGCTGCGGCCAATAGTCCGTCAGCAAAGGGGAAAAATGCGTCCGAGGCCACGACCGACCCCACCGTCAAAGGCTGGAGCAGGCCCAGCGCCTCAGCCATATCTTGGCTTTTGCGCGCGGCAATGCGCGTTGAGTCGATACGGCTCATTTGGCCCGCGCCAATGCCGACGGTTGCACCGTCTTTGGCATAGATAATCGCGTTGGATTTAACATGTTTGGCCACGTTCCAAGCAAACAAAAGATCAGCCATCTCCGCCTCTGTGGGCTGGCGTTTGGTAACAACTTTCAAGTCTTGCGCGCTTAGGTGGCCACAATCACGGTCTTGCACCAAAAAGCCACCTGCAATTTGGCGATAGCTTAGGCCCTTAGCCAAAGGATCGGGCAGACCGTTGGTGGTCAAAAGCCGCAAGTTCTTTTTGTCTGCAAAAATGGCGCGTGCGGCCTCATCTGCGCCCGGAGCAATCACAACTTCGGTGAAAATCTTAACGATCAACTGCGCCGTAGACCCATCAAGTATCTGATTAACAGCTACAATCCCACCAAAGGCCGAGGTGCGGTCGCAGTCGTAAGCGCGGCTATAGGCTTCGGCCAAACTGGCCCCCGTGGCCACACCACAGGGGTTGGAATGTTTGATAATGGCGACAGCGGGGCCTTTAGCTGGGTCAAATTCTGCGACCATCTCAAAGGCGGCGTCCGTGTCGTTTAGATTGTTATAAGACAGTTCTTTACCCTGCCATTGATGGGCCGAGCTTACCCCCTCACGCTTGGATCCGTCTTTATAAAAGGCGGCCGATTGATGTGGATTTTCGCCGTAGCGCAGGCTTTTGGCCAAATGGCCTGCAAAGGCGCGCCGGCGTGGTGCGGCAACGTTTAGCGCGCCCGCCATCCATGTTGAGACAGCCGCATCATAGGCAGCAGTGCGCGCATAGGCGATTTGTGCCAAATTCTGACGAAACGCCAAATCCGTGGCGCCTGCATAAGCCTGCATTTGCGCGGTCAGAACGCTATAATCTTCAGGATCTGTGACAACGGTGACAAATTGGTGATTTTTCGCGGCAGCCCGGATCATTGCAGGGCCACCGATATCAATATTTTCAATACATTCGGCATAGCTCCCACCGTTGGCCACTGTGGCCTCAAACGGGTAAAGATTAACCACCAAAAGATCGATCGCACCAATGCCGTGCCGCGCCATCGCACTTTTATGGCTCTCATCGTCACGCAACGCCAAAAGGCCGCCATGCACATTAGGATGCAGTGTTTTTACACGCCCGTCCATCATTTCAGGAAAACCCGTCACATCGGCCACATCCCGCACGGGCAGGTCATGGGCCCGCAAGGTTTCTGCCGTGCCGCCAGTAGACAAAAGCTCAACCCCGCTAGAGTGTAATACCCTAGCAAGATCAATTAACCCAGCCTTATCAGAGACCGAAAGAAGGGCGCGGGCTATAGGATGGGTTTGTGTCATGGTTTACCTTTAGGAATGAGGCTAGGCCCCGGTTGCTAGATCGTAGGCGGCCAAGGAGACTTCTTTTGCTTTAGCCCAGGTCTATTCGACTTCGTCTTTAAAGGTATGAGTTAGTGCGGTCAAAGTGATTTGTCTACGCAGCGCAAGGCAGAGGCCTTTGGGGCAACAGAAAGAATGCAGGTTGAAACCCCAACCGAGGGCGCGTAAACAGAGCTTCCTGCGGTAAGCCAGTCAATAAATTTTGCAAGATCGGAAAGACCTTTGACAGTGTAATACAGGCAACACCAACACTGCTTTTCCATTTACACTCCCTAAAAGAGGTATGACTAAATCTGCTAGCAATCTAGTGCTTAAATTCCAAGGCAACCATAAAAAAACCATCCATGCCGCCCTGTTCGGCCCAATGGTCAGGACGAAGCCTAAGGCCGCCCGCAGGGGCCAGCCACGCGGGGTCAAGCCCTGCAAAGCCAATTGGCATCACCTGCAAATTGGGATGACGCGCTAAAGCGGCGGCCAGCTGCCACTCGCCCTCGTCAGGTAAAAGTGAACAGGTGCAATAAACAAGCTGCCCGTCTGGCTTAAGCCAGCCCAAGGCGCGGTCAAGAAGCTCGGCTTGCAGTTGGATCAACTCCTCAAGCTCGGCCCCGTCTTTGACAAAGGGCAAGTCAGGATGACGGCGTATTGTTCCCGTGGCGGAACAGGGCGCATCCAGCAAAATATAATCAAAAGGCGCATCCGATTGCCAGTGCAACGCATCGGCCACGATGACTTTTGCGCTTAGGCCCGTACGTTTTAAATTCTTGTGTAGGCGTTTGAGGCGCGGCTCAGAGATATCAAGAGCCGTAACATCTGCCCCTAGCGCTGCTAGCTGCATGGTCTTGCCACCTGGGGCTGCGCACAAATCCAAAACCCGGGCGCCGGGCTTTACGCTTAAAAGGTTAACCGCCATGGCAGCGGCCGCGTCTTGCACCCAAAATGCCCCCTCATCATAGCCTTCGATGGCGGTGACTTGGGTGCTAGGGGCCATACGAACCGAGCCCGTCGGCAAAATCTGCCCCAGATCAGGCCAACTTGCAGGGGCACGGGTGCTTAGATCAATTGGGGCGGCTTGGCTTTGAACGGCTTCGATCTGGGCGACGACGGCGCGCCCATAGGCATCAACCAACGGTTTGCGCAACCAATAGGGCAAACGCTGGGCAGGAAAGGCCGCAAATAAGTCGGGCAAAGTGGCAACCTTGCGTAAAACCGCATTGGCTAAACCCGCCGAATGGGTTGTTTTGCGCCCCTGTTGCATCAAAGTGACGGCAGCATTGACCACGCCGTGCGCGGCTGCCTTGTCGATGGCCAGCTCAACCACTGCTAAGCGTAGGATATTTTGTACCTCTTTGGGGGGGTTTTTGCGCAAAAACGGGGCCAAGGTGGCGTCGGCCTGTTCAATATGACGCAAAACGGTTTGACAAAGTCTTTGGGCACGGGCGCGTTCAGAGGGATTGAGCCCCGCCAAAGGGCCGTTGGGATCGGATAGAGTTTGCTGCAACAGCATGCCCTCATCCAAAACCGAAGTAAGCAACCCAAGCGCTGCTTGGCGCGCACTGATCCCGTCTGACATGGTATATCCGTCCTAGCGCGGCCTTGCCGCATGATGCCTTTGGGCCTATATGTTTTTCAAAGTTGGCACAAGGAAGGCCAGATTTCGTGAGAGGCAAAAATCAATACCCAATGGCCAAAAATCAAAAAATTCTGCCCCCCGAGGCTATACGTGCTCTTGCCGAAGCCGAAGAGCGACGCAAAATCGCATTTGAAACAAACCTGCCCAAAGAATTGGGGGGCCGCCAAGGCCCAGAGGCGGTGCGCTATGGGGATTGGGAAAAAAAGGGCATCGCAATTGATTTTTAGGCGCAGGCCGAAGGTCTAAATCCCCAAAACATCCATCATATCATAGTGACCTGGCTTTTTATCTTGACCCCATAGGGCGGCACGCAGCGCGCCACGGGCAAAAATAGCGCGATCAGTTGCCAAATGGCGTAGCACGATCCGCTCACCCTCGGTGGCGAAAATAACATCATGTTCTCCGACAACATCGCCACCCCTGATGGCGTTAAAACCGATATCGCCTATTTTTCGCGCACCAGTGATTCCGTCACGGCCTGAATCGCGTAAATTTGCCAAATCATTACCACGCCCCTGCGCTGCGGCCTCGCCCAACATCAAGGCTGTGCCCGAAGGAGCATCAACCTTGTGACGGTGATGGCTTTCGACAATCTCAATATCCCAATCCGTATCAAGAGCAGCCGCAACCTTTTTAGTTAGTTGCACCAACAAATTGACCCCCAAACTCATATTGCCCGCCCGCACTAAAACAGCATGATGTGCGGCGCGCGATAGGCTGTTGAGATGCGACGCCTCAAGCCCAGTTGTTCCTATGACATGGACGATACGCGCCTGAGCTGCAAGGGCTGCAAAGTCTACCGTGGCACTAGGGGTGGTGAAATCAATAACGGCCTGGGCCTTGGCAAACAGCGGCAAAGCATCATCACTAACCAGCACGCCAAGCGGTGCGCCACCCATCATCACGCCGATATCTTGGCCGATCCAGGAGTGGTCTTTGCGTTCAATGCAACCTGCGAGTTGCACCTTGTCTGAGCGGCTTATCAAATTGATCAACATCTGACCCATACGGCCAGACGCACCCGTAATAACGATTGCGGGGAGTAAGGTGGGGAGGGCTTGTGTCATAGGGGACTCCTTTTCCTCTTCTTTATCGCCTTTTCAACAAAGGGCAAAGGGTGTGTTGCGGGCCGCCACAAAAGCGCCTAAATGAAGTTATGGCACAAAATCATTCATCCTCGGGCGCAGGCCCTACACAACGGCAGCTTCGGGTAGGCGAACTTATTCGGCGCACGCTGTCAGATTTACTTAATCGTTCAGAAATTCATGACCCAGATTTGAACCGCCACTCGATCACGGTGGGCGAAGTGCGCATGTCACCCGATCTCAAGGTGGCTACGATTTTCGTGATGCCCCTGGGCGGACAAGGCGTCAAAGAAGCAATCACCGCTTTGGCGCGTAATAAATATGAATTGCGCCGCCGCATTGCCAAGGAAATGACCCTAAAGTACGCCCCCGATTTACGATTCTTGCCCGATGATACCTTTGACAGGTTAGATGACACGCGCCGCATGTTTGAAAATGAAGTTGTTGCGCGTGATGTAGCCGCAGGCAATGATGATGCCGATACGGGCGCAAACTGACCCTAAATAAAGGGCAAATGTATAGGTAAGACTATGGGTCGCACACGAAAAGGTCGCGCTGTTTCAGGATGGCTATTGGTTGATAAGCCTTCGGGCATCACATCCTCGGCCGTCGTCAATAAGGTGAAGTGGGCCTTTGATGCCGCAAAAGTGGGCCATGCGGGCACACTTGATCCTGCAGCAACAGGTGTCTTAGCGGTCGCCTTGGGTGAGGCCACGAAGACTGTGCCCTATATTACCGATGCCCTTAAATGCTATCGATTCCGAGTGCGCTTTGGCCAAGCCACCAACACCGATGACGCCGAAGGGTTTGTAACTTCCCAGAGCGAGTTGCGCCCCACGGACGCCCAGATCGAAGGGGCGTTGGCGGGCTTTCGCGGCAATATTATGCAAGTCCCACCCCAGTTTTCAGCGGTAAAGATCGACGGAGCACGCGCCTATGATTTGGCCCGCGAAGGCGAGGTTTTTGATATTCAAGCCCGCCCTCTCTGGGTGGAAAGCCTGACTGTGATAGCGCGGCCAGATGTGGACCATGTCGACCTTGAAATGGTCTGCGGCAAAGGCGGCTATGTTCGTGCCATTGCCCGCGATTTGGGCGCGCAATTAGGCGCCTTGGGCCATGTGGCTTGGCTTAGACGCGAGTGGTCGGGCCCATTTGATGCTCAAAATGGCATTTCGCTTGCGCAAATTGACGCTTTGGCCAAAACTCCAGAACTTGACCAATATTTGCAACCACTGGAAATCGCTCTAGCCGACCTAACAGAGCTGCCTTGCTCCCCTGAAGGGGCTGCCAAACTGAAAAACGGCAATCCTGGTATGGTCTTATCCTCTTCCGCGGCTTATGGCGATTCAGCTTGGGCCAGCTATCAAGGGAGGCCGGTTGCGGTGGGAATTTACAAAGCGGGTGAGTTGCACCCCAGCCGTGTCTTTAACCTAGACTAGGGGCACACCCCGTGACGCAGACGTTCCACCACAACACGCTTTTAACCCAAAGTGCCGCTGTTTATTCTGCAGATAAACGCTACCGCTATAGTTTGACCCGCTGCTGGAACGCGACAGGCCCCGGGGTGATGTTTTTGATGCTTAACCCTTCAACCGCGACCGAGTCGCAAAATGACCCCACCGTCGAGCGCTGCGAAAGACGGGCGCGGGCCTTGGGATTTGGCAGCTTTTGTGTAACCAATATTTTTGCTTGGCGCGACACAGACCCTGCCTTAATGCGTGCCGCCACTGACCCAATCGGGCCCCTGAATAATCAGTATATTGTTCAAAATGCCCTTAGCCATGACCAGATCGTCTGTGCTTGGGGGGCACATGGGAACCATTTAGGGCGCAGCACCCAAGTGCGCGCCCTTATTTCTAGCGTAAATCGGCCGCTTTATCACTTGGGCAAGACAAAATCGGGCGAACCACGCCACCCACTTTATATTAGCTATAGCCAACAGCCTGTTTTATGGTCACCGTTTTAGTTAATGCGTGCCTTTGACATTCAGCTTGCCCGAAATCTTGGCACCCGACTCGATTGACAGACCGTTGCAATGCACATCGCCCAAAATAGTGGCCGAGCTGACCAAAAGTAAAACTTCCGCCATCACATTTCCCTTAACCGATCCCAAAACTACAGCATTCTTTGCGGAAATGTTTCCCTCAAGATAGGCCTGTTCTGAGATAGCGACATCTTGGGCCACAATATTACCTTTGATTTTACCAAAAACTTCGATTTCACCCTCGGACTTTAGATCACCCACGATCACCAAATCGGCACAAAGGATCGATTTCTTATCAGATGCAGTCATAATGTTTCCCTTGACCTAAGCAATTTAATCCATACGGCAAACGCACCGCCCGTTAGATATGCCAACAACTGCGGCAATGAGTCAAACGACGAAAATAGCAATTTTTTTAATTATAATGCTTCGTATAAACTAATTCAACAATCTATAACATTTTAGTACGATTTAAAGAAAGCAAAAACGAACGCTAAAGCTGCCGCCAAGCTCAAAAAATGTCTTTTTTCTTTAACCCTCTGGTGCTTCGTGAAAAAATGCCCATATCACAAAAGGTGAACTCATCGGGTGAAATATGCGCAAAGTAAAATATGCTGTCTGTTTTATGATTTCAGCCCTAATTGCGGCTTTTTTGCATTATACCTTGCCCCAGCATGACATCGTGCGGATCACGGGCAGCTATAATCGGGTGACCACAGTCGGCAGCAACAAAATTTTCTACGCCAACTCCGATGCCGGCACGGCCGAGTCCACAACCACCCGCGACATTCGTTTTATCGAGGCAGTGCGCGATAATGGCAATGTCATCGTCTATCGCAACGAAGATACAGGCTGGATTTGGCCGCCCTACTTTAAGTGGGACAGCTCAAACGTTCAGGCCGAGGCCTCAAACCTAAAATCCGACAAGGACGCGCCGATTTGGGTGTCTATCACCCATTATGGCTGGCGGATGTCGTGGATATCGATCTATCCAAACGCCGTCAGCATATCCGCGGCGGCAGGGCCAGATGTCAATATAACTCCTTGGTTTAACACTATTTTCTTTGTATTTTTGGCAGGTTTGGCGATTTATATTTGGCGCGCTTGGGTGCGGTTTCGCGACAATACGTTAGAATCGGCCCTAGATGAGCTGCACGGCGAAATTTACC
>DPZQ01000054.1:22700-29341 GCA_003536295.1 Rhodobacter sp.
GCCTTTAAATCCACGGTCAGGAACGCCCTTAAGCGCACCTAATACTTAGGCGCGCAAACTGCCGCCTGTGGCTTTTGAAACTTTTTCAATGATTTTAGCACTGACCGCTTCAATTTCAGCGTCGGTCAGGGTTTGAGATTCCGGCTGCAAGCGCACGGTAAAAGCCAGCGATTTCTTGCCGGCCCCCATTTGCGCCTGCGCTTTTTCGCCCAAGAACTGATCAAAGACTTTGACGCTTTTGATCAAGGCCTTATCGGCCCCTTGTGCGGCATTCACAAGGATCAGCGCCTCAACCTTGGTATCAACAACAAAGGCAAAGTCTCGCTCAACCGCTTGTAGATCGCTTAAGGCCAGAGCCGCGCGCGTTGGGGTTTTGACCTTAGGAAAGGGGATGTTTTCGATCATCACGCTAAACGCAACTGCAGGCCCTTTGACATCCATTTGTTTCAGCACGCTCGGGTGCACTTCGCCAAACCAAGCCATAATATTAGGTCCAAGCCCGATCGCTCCAGAACGCCCAGGATGCCACCAGCTGGATGCAGTACGGTTGATTTGCACGCGTTCTGGGGCCCCCAAGGCAGCCAAAAGTGCCTCAACGTCCGCTTTGGCGTCGTAAAGATCGCCCATGCGGCGGCTAGAAAATGTATCACGCGGCGCAGTTGCACCCACCAAAAGACCCGTGGCTTGTAAACGTTGATCGCCCGGCTCACCGCCAAAAAAAACGGGGCCCACTTCAAACAAAGCCAAATCTCCAAAGCCACGCGCTTGATTTCGGCTGGCGGCGCGCAACAGTCCCGGCAAAAGCTCAGGGCGCAAATGCGTCATTTCTGAGGAGATAGGATTGTCAATCTGCATAGCATCTGCGCCCCCCCCAAACAGGGACGCCGCAGATTGGTCGATGAAACTATAGCTGATACATTCATTATAACCCAATGCTGCAATACTCCGCCGCGCCAAGCGCTCGCGAGTTTGTAGGGGGGTTAGGATCGGCTTTGGGACGCCTGTTTGGGCGCGCGACAGGGGTTTTCCAACCAATTTGGTTAGACTAGCTATGCGCGCCATCTCTTCCACTAGATCGGACTCGCCCAAAATATCGGGCCGCCAAGTGGGCGGTGTTGCCATGTCACCTGACAGGGTAAAGCCAAGCGCCATAAGCGTGTCGCGCTGCACTTGGGCAGGAATATCCATCCCCACCAGAGAGATCACGCGCGCAGGGTCAAGACGGTAGGCGCGGCTGACATCTGGAATAGCCCCGTCCATCTCAATCTGTGATGCGGAACCCCCACATAGATCTAGTATCATCTGCGTAGCCAAGTCCAAACCATCAAGCGTAAAGGCTGGGTCAACGCCACGCTCAAACCGATAGCGTGCATCTGAATTGATCCTTAGCGCGCGCCCAGTTGTGGCGATGGAAATCGGGTCCCAATAGGCCGATTCCAAAAAGACGTCGGTTGTTCCCTCTTGGCAACCAGACAGTTCACCGCCCATTATTCCCGCCAGCGATTGAGGGCCTTGGCCGTCAGAAATAACCATTTGACCGGCTTGCAAGACATAGGCCTTACCATCTAGGGCCAAAAGCTCTTCCCCTCCGCAGGCTGGATGAATGCGCAACCCACCTTTGATCTTTGCTGCATCAAAGACGTGCAAGGGGCGGTTCAGCGCAAAAGTAAAGAAATTAGTAATATCCACAAGGGCCGAGATGGGCCGCAAGCCAATCGCCTTGAGACGCGCTTGCATCCACGCGGGTGAGGCTTTGTTGCTTACGCCGGAGATCACGCGCCCTGCAAAAATCGAGCAGCCTTTTTCTTTCAGCAAAGGGTCGATTTCAACGGAAATGGGACTTTTGAAGCTGCCTTCAATTTGGGGCACGGTCATCGGCTTTAGCTGACCTAAACCACGCGCCGCCAAATCGCGGGCAATGCCGCGCACGCCCAAAGCGTCGGGGCGGTTTGGTGTGACTTTTATATAGATCATCGGATCATTTAGACCGCGATAATCAATGAACCTTTGGCCCAAGGGCGCGTCTTGCGGCAGCTCGATAATGCCATCGTGATTATCGGATAAAAGCAGCTCACGCTCAGAGCAAAGCATCCCGTTTGACTCGACCCCACGAATAACACCAGGTTTCAAATCAACGCCTGTGCCCGGGACATGAGCCCCAACGGGGGCGAAAACACCCACCAGACCCGTTTTGGCATTGGGCGCGCCGCAGACGACTTGCACTTCAACCATATCGCTGTCGGGGCCATTAGGATATGTGGCCACGCGGCACTGACGTAAACGGTCGGCATTGGGGTGGGGCAAGGCCTCTATAACTTTACAAATGCGAAAAGCGCCCAAGCTGTCGGCCGGATTGACCACTTCTTCAACCTCAAGCCCAAGGTCGGTCAGAGCATAAAGTATCTGATCCAAAGTGGCGGTTGTTTCTAGGTAATCGTTCAGCCAAGACAATGTGAATTTCATAAGCCAAGCCCTTTAAGAAGCGTCAAGATATATGTTTTTGCCATAAAGCAAATAAGGGCCAAGGGAAAGATGGTGCCGCACAAATGGACTAAATTGGCGCAAATTCCTCTTCGTGGCCCCTACGAGCTGCCCAAAATTTGTAAGGCAGATGCAAAAACATCATCGGCCGAGGGCATGGTCGCCCCATATGCGGGGCCTGTGGCGATGAAGCTGTCTTTGGCGCAGAGTCGGGCCAGCGGTACTTCGGTTTTTTCGCTTAAGAAGGCCATTAAACCCTCGGCGATACCGCCCGCTTGGCGGGTTTCATCAACGATCAAAATATGTTTGCACCCTGCAAGCGCCTCCAGCAATGCGGCATGGGGCAACGGCATCAGCCAACGCAGGTCTATCACACGGTTGGCAATACCTTGGGTCGTTAATCTTTGCGCGGCCTGACATGAAAGATAGGTGCCATTACCAAATGTCACAATCGCTAGCTCTTTCCCTTGGCCTATTATACCAACTTCGCCTAAGAGCAACGTCTTTTCGGGCGCGGGGTAAAGATGCATCCAACCCCCATCTTTGGGTGCAACCAGATCACGCATCGGGTAAAGGGCAATCGGTTCAATAAACAAGACAACGCGCTGCTCTTCGCGTGCCAAACGCACCGCTTCGCGCAGCATCAAGACCGCATCGTGGCCGTTTGAGGGGCAAGCCACAATCACACCTGGAATATCGCGTAGCGCGGCCAGACTATTATCATTGTGAAAATGGCCGCCGAACCCTTTTTGATAGCCAAGGCCAGCAATACGCACCACCATAGGGTTGGTAAACTGGCCTTGCGAAAAGAACGACAGGGTTGCTGCCTCACCTCGGATTTGGTCTTCGGCATTGTGAAAGTAGGCCAAAAACTGAATTTCGGGCATGGCCACAAAACCATTATGGGCCATGCCAATGGCCAGGCCTAGGATCGACTGCTCGTCAAGCAGCGTGTCTATCATGCGGTCGGCACCAAAACGGCTTTGCAGCCTTTGGGTCACGCCGTAAACACCGCCCTTTTTGCCGATATCTTCGCCCATCATCACAATTTCACTATGGGCCTGCATCAGATCGGTCATAGCCCAATTCAGCAGTTTTGACATGGGCTGCGGTTGGCCCATCTGGTCAAAATCAGGGCCGAAAAGGGCTGCGCGCTCGGCCTGGCTTGGGCCATTCAGAAGTTGGTTTTCCCGCTTGGGCGGCACTATTGAGGCCATGACCTGCGCAGCCGTAGCCAGTCTGGGGCGGGTAATAGCCTTTTGTGAAAGCGCCTGAACGTGAGCGCCTATCTCTTGATAAAGGGCTAAAGAATGCGCCAACGTTTGCGTGCCACTATCCTGCAGTTGGCGGGCAAAATGCAAAAGCGGGTCGTTGGCCTCTTGGGTTTCGACCTCGGTTTTGGACAGGTAGGTGGTGGGGATATCCGCTCCAGCATGACCATAAAGGCGGAGCGTATGCAGATGCAAAAACACGGGCTTTTTGCGGTTGCGGGCAAAATAAACCGCTTCTTTGGTCGTTTGATAGGTTGCGTAAAGATCTAATCCGTCGGCCTCATAATAACTAAGGCCTGGTCGGTGCGCAAAATTCGCCTTGATCCAACCTGTCGGGGTTTTGGTCGAAATGCCAATGCCATTATCTTCACACACAAACACAAGCGGCAGAGGGATATTTTGATAGGCCGTCCAAGCAGCCGCGTTAAAGGCCCCTTGGGCGGTGGAGTGATTGGCCGAAGCATCGCCAAAAGAGGCCATCACCACAGCATCATTGGGCATAACCTGATGTTCGGGCGTGTGGCGTTTCGCGGCAGCCACCGAATATGCCGCCCCCACTGCCTTCGGCAAATGGCTTGAAATGGTTGAAGTTTGCGGCGGGATCATCAAAGCGCGCGAGCCCAAAACCTTATGCCGCCCCCCTGAGATCGGATCTTCGGCGCTTGCGGCAAATGACAAAAGCATGTCCCATTCAGGGCTAACGTGCCCCGCTTGGTCCGCGCGCGCCAATTGAAAAGCTGCATCGCGGTAATGCAAAAACGCCATATCACTGGTCCTAAACGCCAAGGCGACGCTGGCTAACGCCTCATGCCCAGAAGAGCCTATCGTATAAAAGCCCTGCCCCTCGCGCTGCATCTGGCGCGCCGTCAGATCAAGGGCGCGGCTGGTGCATGCGGCACGAAAGGCTACGCGTGCCATTTCAGGCGAAAGCGTACCGGTAGGTCTCGGGCCATTGGGCAGATCTTGCGCTCCAAGACGAGCCAGAAAATTGCCATGCACTATATCTGCGCGATCCATGGGGTGCCCTTAAAAGAATGCTTGCAAGCCTGTGATCGCACGGCCCAAAATCAGCGCGTGGACATCATGGGTGCCTTCATAGGTGTTCACAGTCTCTAAGTTCACCATATGACGCATGATTTGATACTCTTCTTGAATGCCGTTTCCGCCATGCATATCACGCGCCAAACGCGCCGCATCGAGCGCTTTGCCACAGTTGTTACGCTTGATGAGAGAGATCATCTCGGGCGCTGCATTGGCGGCATCCATCAGGCGGCCCACTTGAAGCGAGGCCTGAAGACCTAAACTGATTTCGGTCATCATATTGGCCAATTTTAGTTGATAAAGCTGTGTTTGCGCCAAAGGTTTTCCGAATTGTTTGCGGTCCAGCCCATATTGGCGCGCTGCATGGAAGCAGGCTTCGGCCGCGCCCATTACGCCCCAAGCTATGCCGTAGCGCGCGCGATTTAGGCATCCAAACGGACCTTTGAGCCCTTCTACATTAGGCAAAAGTGCCTCTTCCCCAACTTCGACATCCTTCATCACAATCTCACCTGTAACTGAGGCGCGCAACGATAGTTTGCCGCCAATTTTAGGCGCAGACAGGCCCTTCATACCTTTTTCCAGCACAAAGCCTTTAATTTTGCCGCCATGCGCTTCTGATTTCGCCCAAACCACGAATACATCGGCAAAAGGCGCGTTTGAAATCCACATTTTTGCGCCGTTAAGAACATAACCGCCCGCGGTTTTCTTGGCGGTGGTTTTCATGCCCGACGGATCAGACCCTGCATCAGGTTCGGTCAAGCCAAAACAGCCGATCCATTCACCTGTGGCCAATTTTGGTAAAAACTTCTGGCGCTGCGCTTCGGTTCCATAGGCGTAGATCGGATACATGACCAAACTTGATTGGACAGACATCATCGAACGATAACCGCTGTCCACGCGCTCAACCTCGCGCGCCACCAGACCGTAAGCCACATAAGATGCCCCTAGCCCGCCATATTCCTCAGGGATGGTCAGGCCCAAAAGGCCCATTGCACCCATTTCCGCAAAAATCGCCGGATCTGAGGTTTCTTCGCGGTAGGCTCTGGTGACGCGTGGTTGCAATTTTTCTGCCGCATAAGAACGCGCTGCATCGCGCAACATTCTCTCTTCTTCGTTGAGTTGATCGTTCAGGCGAAACGGGTCTTCCCAATTGAAGCGCGCAAGATCTGGTGCGTCTTTGGCTTTTAGCGACATATTTAACCCTTTTTGTTGTTTCAGCCAAATGACCATTAATCGGTCAGATTTTCAATTGAAGATGTGCCCATTTGATCGCGAATTTGCATCATTTGTGCACGGCCTTTTAGGGCCAAGAAAAGCTCGGGCCCCGTGCCCGTCATAAATGTTTGCGAGCCAAGATCGCATAGCTCGTCATAAAGGGCGGCACGGCGGTCTTGGTCTAGGTGGGCTGCGACCTCATCCAAAAGCAAAACGGGGGCCATGCCAATATCGGCCAAAAGCGCGCGAGCATTAGCCAAGACCAGTGACACAAGCAGCGCCTTTTGTTCGCCTGTTGAGCATTGATCAGCTGGCATAGATTTATCTTGGTACAGGGCCGCCATATCGACCCTGTGTGGCCCTTGAAGCGTGCGACCAGCGGCCATGTCGCGGATGCGCCCTTCAAACAAGGCAGTGGCAAGATCACTGTCTGAAACAAGCGGCGCACCGTCAGCGCTGGTCAGGGTGATCATTGCTGCGGGAAAAGCAGTTTGGGCTTGGCTTTGGGCCATTTGCAAACGTGCCAGCGTTTCGCGGCGGTTTTGCATGATGATCTGGCCTGATACAGCCATTTGCTGTTCTAATATCGCATACCAATGCGGATCTTTGGCCTGATCTTTTAGCAATCGATTA
>DPZQ01000076.1 GCA_003536295.1 Rhodobacter sp.
TGTTGATTGCCGCCTCTTGCTCAAAGAATTTTGGGATTTATCGCGAACGTACGGGCATTTTGATGGCCATGGGGGATGTGGGGTCCCAAAGCGTCGTGCAAGGTAATCTGGCCTTTTTAAATCGACAAAATTACTCTTTCCCCCCCGACCACGGTGCGCGTTTGGTCACGATGATTTTAGCCGACTCAAGCTTGCGACAATCTTGGCAATCCGAGTTGGAAGAGGTGCGTCAAACAATGCTGGGCCTACGCCAAAATTTGGCAGAGGCGCTGCGCACCGCTACAAACTCAGACCGTTTTGATTTTATCACTACGCATCGGGGCATGTTCTCGCGGCTGGGAGTTTCTCCCGACATAGTCGAAGCGTTACGTGTTCAAAATGGCATATATATGGTAGGCGATAGCCGTCTAAATATCGCAGGTCTGAACGCCAAAACCGTGCCCATATTAGCCCAAGCCGTGGCGGGACTGCTGCGCGGTTAAACCCGCCACAGTCCCGAACGATTTAGATTTGGCGTAAAAGCGCATCGCCTCCTGAGATGACACAGTTTGAGCGGCTTTCCTCAAGGTTAAATTGAAGCACAACACCATCAACAATATACATTGAGTAACGTTGCGAGCGGCCAAAAAAACCAACGCTTGGAACAGTAAAGTCCAGGCCAATGGCTTTCGTATAAGCCCCATCCATGTCAGCCAGCACAGTGATACCCACGGCAGTTGCGCCCGAAACCTCGCCCCAAACTCGCATAACATGGGGGTCGTTGACCGCAATGCAAATCACCTCATCCACGCCTTTTGCATCATATTGTGCTTTGTTTTTGGTGATCGAGGGCATGTGCAAACTCGAGCAGGTGGGCGTAAAAGCTCCCGGAAATCCAAAAACAACCACTTTGCGCCCCGCCAGCTTATCTGCAAAAGGCACTGAAACCGGGCCATCATCAGTCATAAGACCAAATTGAGCATTAGGGAGTTTATCACCGATCTTTACCATTAGTTTTTCCTTTTGATGCTACTGTTTCTTGGTAGCGCTATATGCTTAATGAAGCATATAGGTTGCCAAGCATAGGCTGACCAGTCGTAACTGTAGGTTGGATTAATAAAATGAAAAGAATTGTAGTTGTTGGCGCAGGGCAAGCAGGGGTCGCACTGTGCGCAAAATTGCGAGCTTTAGGGTTTGACGGTGATCTTGATGTTATAGGCGATGAAACCGCCCCACCCTATCAACGCCCGCCTTTGTCGAAAGATTATTTGCTAGGCAAGATGACAGGAGACCGCCTATCATTGCGCGCGCCCTCATTTTACAATGACAATAAGATCAGGCTGCATCTTGGGCAACCGGTTCAAAACATCGATGCAAAAGCGCGTAAACTAACGCTGGGCGGACGCAGTCTAGACTATGACGCTTTGGCCCTGACAACGGGTTCAACCGCTCGCCGCCTGCCTGTGCAAATTGGGGGAAGTTTAAAGAGTGTGTACACCGTCCGCAGCCTAGAAGATGTGGACGCAATGCGCACCGAATTTCGGGCGGGGGCCAAGCTTGTGGTCATAGGCGGCGGCTATATCGGGCTTGAGGCGGCGGCCGTTGCAGCCAAGCTGGGGCTTAATGTAACGGTTGTGGAAATGGCGCCGCGTATTTTGCAGCGCGTGGCCGCCCCCCAAACATCAGACTATTTCCGCGCACTACACCAGAAAAACGGCGTCAAGATACTTGAAGGCATCGGGCTTAATCATTTGCTTGGCGATGGACGGGTGCGCGCGGCCCAATTGACAGATGGCCGCATTTTGGACGCGGATTTTGTGATTGTGGGGGTAGGCATTTTGCCCAATATCTCTTTGGCGCAAGACTGCGGGCTAGTGATTGACAATGGGATCGCCACCGATCTTTTAGGTCAAACTTCTGACCCGTCGATCTGGGCCGCTGGGGATTGCGCCTCATTTGACTATCGTGGCCAACGCCTGCGCCTTGAATCTGTTCAAAATGCCATCGATCAAGCCGAAAACACTGCCGCCAATATGTTGGGGGCCAAAAAACCCTATGCGCCGCTACCGTGGTTTTGGTCAGATCAATATGACTGCAAGCTGCAAATAGCAGGGCTGAACACCGGCTATGATAATGTCATTACGCGCTCAACAAGTGACGGGGCACAATCTTTTTGGTATTTCCAAGGAGATCAGCTTTTGGCAGTTGATGCAATGAATGACCCGCGCGCCTTTATGGTGGCCAAACGTTTGCTTGTGGGAACTATAAAGATCAGCAAAACCGCTGTGGTGGATCATAATTTAGATTTAAAGACTTTGTTAAACTGATGCGTATCATTGGAGGAACGCACCGAGGCACTCATTTAACCGACGTGCGTGCAGGCGATGTCGAGGTGCATTTACGCCCCACCTCAGACCGTGTGCGAGAAGCAATCTTCAACCTACTGATCAACGGGCGTGAGGTGGCGGGAGATCCTGTGGTTAACGCGCGGGCCTTGGATCTATTTGCGGGCACTGGTGCCCTGGGGCTTGAGGCTTTGTCACGCGGTGCGAAAATTGCGGCGTTTGTCGATGATGGGCAGGTGGCCCATGCCCTTTTGCGCCGAAATGTTGAAATTTTACGCGCCCAAGGCCAGACCCAGATTTACCGCCGCTCGGCCACAGATATCGGGCCGAATCGCGGCCACCCCTTCGATTTGGTTTTTCTAGATCCACCCTACGGCAAAGGGCTGGGCGAAGCGGCGCTGACGTCTTGCATGGCGGGCAATTGGATTGCTGATCATGCCGTTATTGTTTGGGAAGATAACAAGGTTCCCATCGTCCCTACTCAGTTCAAACTGCTCGACCAGCGGAAATATTCAGGCACAATCATAACCATCGCCCAAGCGCCAAAATTCTAGCGCCCTGCGCCCAACCGATTAGGCAAATGTGGGATAGAATTTGTCTCCGGGCGATAGGGTAAATATCTCGCAGCCGTCTGCGGTGACCCCGATGGAATGTTCAAACTGCGCGGAAAGCGATTTATCACGTGTCACGGCTGTCCATTCATCAGCCAAGACCTTGGTCTCAGGGCGGCCCAAATTTACCATCGGTTCAATAGTGAAAAACATGCCGGCTTCTAAAACGGCTCCCGTTCCGGGACGGCCAAAATGAAGCACATTAGGCGGCGCGTGAAAAACGCGGCCTAACCCATGGCCACAAAAATCGCGCACAACCGACATACGATTGCCTTCGACAAAAGTTTGAATGGCCGCTCCGACATCGCCAAAAGTGGCTCCAGGTTTCACAGCCTGAATACCCTTCATCAACGCATCATGCGTCACTTCCAACAGCCGCTCGGCCTTGCGCCCTAAACCACCTGCAACATACATGCGGCTCGTGTCCCCAAACCAGCCATCAACAATGACCGTCACATCAATATTTAAGATGTCACCATCCTTGATCACTTTGGACGAGGGGATCCCATGACACACAACATGATTAACCGAAATGCACGAGGCGTGCTGATAGCCACGATAGCCAATTGTCGCAGAAACAGCCCCGGATTGCGCGACCCGATCGGTGATGAACCCATCCAGCACCTCGGTGGTGACGCCGGGCACGACAAGGGGCGCCACCTCATCCAAAATCTGTGCTGCAAGCTGCCCTGCCGCGCGCATGCCAATGAAGTCAGCATCGTCAAAAATTCTAATACCGTCTTTTGTGGTGCGGCCGCGCGAATTGTCCAAAGCATGCCCTTTCATTTGAAAAATGATTATCAATTCTCCTGACAAATTGCCAGCGCTTTGCTCCAGAAATCATATGGGCAAGGCCCGCGCCCTGCCCTATAAAGAGTTAAAATTAGCCAAGGAGCGCCAAATGTCAAACCCAACTGCCGCAATGGTCGTGATTGGTGACGAAATTCTATCGGGCCGCACCCGCGACAGTAATATGCATTTTTTGGCCGGAGCGCTGAATGAAATCGGTATTCGCCTGCGCGAAGTTCGCGTTGTCGCCGATGAACCGGATGAGATTATCACCGCGGTCAACAGTATGCGCCAATCCTATCACAGTGTTTTCACCAGCGGTGGCATCGGCCCCACCCACGATGACATCACCGCCGACGCGATTGCCGCGACCTTTGGCGTGGCCATTGGCGTGCGGGCCGATGCGGCGACTTTGCTTCAAGCCCATTATGACCGAATGGGCCAACCATTTAATGTGGCCCGCCAACGTATGGCGCGCATTCCTGAAGGGGCCTTACTGATTGATAATCCAGTTTCAACCGCACCAGGTTTCACACTGGGCAATGTGCACGTCATGGCAGGCGTTCCAACGGTCTTTCAAGCGATGGTTGCGTCAGTTTTGCCAAGCCTTGTGGGAGGTGAGCCGCTTTTGTCACAAAATCTGCGGCTCTTACGTGGAGAAGGCGACATCGCCGCCGATTTTGGCGCTTTGGCCTTACAATTTCCAGAGCTGTCAATGGGCTCTTATCCGTTTCAACAAAATGGCCAACATGGTACCAATTTGGTGGTGCGTGGCACCGATGCAACTAAAATTAACAATGCAATGGCCCAATTACACACCCTTTTTGACAGTGCCCATGCACCTTCAAACACTTTTTGATCTGTCTGATCAGACTTGGCCTGCCGCCAAAACCTGGAGCCAAGGCGGCTGGAAATTTCGCTTGGGTCAAGGTGGGGGGCAGCGGGCTTCGGCTACCAGCCTTGTGGGGCCAGCATTTGATGGCGATATTACGACAGCTGAAAACACCATGCGAGCTATGGGTCAAGGGGCGCTGTTTCTCATCAGACCCGATCTTAACCCCGCAGAGCGTCGCTTAGACGAAAGGCTGATCAATCTGGGCTACAAGTTTCACGACCCCGTTTTGGCCTATGGGCTAGATACAAACACCCCGATCCACGCCCTAAACAGTATTGCGACCATCCAACATTGGCCTTTGCAAGCCAAACACAAAGTCTTTTGGGGCGCGGCAGGCCTGACGCAAGGGCGATTGGAGGTCATGGCCCGCGCCAAAGTTGCAAAAACTGTTTTGGCTGTCACAAGTGCTTCAGAAGTTTTAGGACTGGCCTTTGTGACTTCCTATAAGGGCCACGCCATGTTGCATGCGCTTGAGGTTGCACCCGCACATCAACGTCAAGGTATTGGGCGAGCGATTTTACGGCAGGCGGCTGGGTGGGCAGGCGATCATGGAGCCAGCTCCCTAAATCTATTGGTGACCCAAGCAAACGATAATGCGCGTGCCCTTTACCTTTCGGTCGGGATGGCCGAGATTACAAAATACCATTACCGCAAAGGGAACGGGCCCGACATATGGATTCCATAGGCTTGAAAAACGCACTAATTATCAACAGGCGCCTTAGCTTTGCCTTTGGCTGTGCTATGCTTGCCTTGCTTTTGATGATGGGCACAGCCTTTAGCCAAACATTACCAAACTGGGTACAAACAAAAACATTTTCACAGCCTTTTACCAAAGAATATTTGCCCAACAACCAGATAAATACGATGACAGAAAACCCTGCCAGTTTGGGAATTTTGGCCAGTGGAATTTTGCGTCAAACCGCTTGGAAATTACAAAAAAGTGGGTTGACCTCGGCCATGATCATGGCGCCCTTACAACAAGATCTTGAACGCCAAGGCTTTGAAATCCTGTTCGAATGTCCGGCAAAAACCTGTGGCGGCTTTGATTTTCGCTTTCAATTAGAGCTGTTCCCAGAACCGCACATGCATGTGGACTATAACGACTATTATTATATCTTAGCGCGCAAAAATGGTGCTTTGGGTTCGGATATAGTTGTACTTTTAGCAAGCCGTTCAAATACTTCAGGTTATTTACATATGCGTCGCATCAGCGCGGAATCAAAAGATCGGCTTCCTTTTGAACTGATTTTGGGCGACGCTGTCCCCATGGCTCAAACACTCACACCCGCTAAGCGCGCAAATGAAAACCTAGAAAATACGCTAATTTCTAATGGCTTTGTGGTTTTGGAAACGGTAGGCTTTAAGTCTGGCGGAACAGATATTCTTGTCACAGATCGATCAGAATTATCAGCGCTAGCCGCTTTCATTAAGTCGCGCCCAGAAGTTTCGGTGACTTTAGTGGGTCATACCGACAATTTGGGCAGCCTGGAGGGCAATATCAAATTGTCCCTAGAACGCGCGCAAAGCTTGCTCAAATTCATGCTGACGGAATTTGATGTCCCGCCTGCGCAAATTTCAGCCCAGGGCATTGGCTATCTATCGCCTCGCGACAATAACCAAACCGCCGAAGCGCGCGCCCACAACCGCCGGGTCGAGGCGCTAATCAATCAAGCCCAAAATTAACTCTCACTTCAACCCAAAACCTAACATTGGGGCGAAAGGTGTTTTTAAAAAGTAAACGTCTCAAAACGAAAGGCGGGCTTCGGCTCTGAAGTCATGTGCGCTCTCTTCAAGTGCTCCCAATGAAGTCTGTCCGACCGCGATGACCCTAGCCTGATCAAAAGTCAGCGATGGGCTTAAAAAGTCACCTCGAGCCCAAAGATTAAAAGCCCAAAATGCACCAAAGATATTTACTTTCTTAATATAGCTTAAACATTAAATGTATTTCTATAAATCTCCAGCATCGGATCCAAAATGACCTATTACGCAATGTTAACGGTGCGGCCATACACTAAAAATCCGACACCGCTCCAAAGGCAAGGAAGTCACGGCCACATGCACACAAATGAGGCAAATCATCATTAAATATAATATCTTAATTAATCATTAATACACTCAATACATCTAGAAATTTATGGCGCCAATTATGAGATTTTGACCGCGCTCAAAGCAGAATACTGACCATATATTTGATCATAACTAAAATACTTACTAAGCCATATAAAAATAAAATAGTATATTTACTATATTAAATGGTAAAATTTAAATTTTAAACTCTGTCCTTAGGTGATATCTTTTTAAATCTAAGCGGTTTGGCTTTGTGCCATAGCACTGATCACTTTTTTTAAAAGCGCGGCGCCCTGGGCTTGAGTTAGGGCATCCCCATCACGCCCTGAAATAGAAATGGTAATCAGCCGCCCCGAAAGACCAACGATGGCGCGCCATGTATCACTTTGTAAACCGCCTTTGGTCGCGCTGTGTTTTTTTAAGTGTAAAAGCAAAGCCTGTTTTTCAACTTGCGCACTGATGAGGGTGATACTTGGGGTATTTTCCGCCGCACTCAGAGCAGCAAGACCGTTTTGGGTTTCAAAATAGCTGATCAGCTCATCAACATTTTCGGCAACATCCACCGCCGTTCCTTGCGGGCCAACCGCGATTGAGATGACCGCAGCAGGATAGACAGTCCCCTCAACGCACCGCCCCGCCAATGCGACGAATGTGTCGCCATTTGTGACTAATGAACTGCGGTCTAAACAATAGCCTTGGGGCACCGCAATGCGCAGCGCACCGCCCAAAACAACATAAGGTTTTTGCGCGTCATATATCTGATCAAACCCACTGGGCAGGCAGGCCGATAGAAAAAGGCCTGCCGCCACAAAGGACGATAACTGATTGGCCCTATTGATCCATATAAACATGACGTTCGGCCTTTGCGCCAGGATGCGTCACGGCACCGTTGCGCGCACCACCGACCAGACGGGCATATTTCCAAAGCGCGCCGCTTTCATATTCGGTGGCCCGAGGGCCTTTCCAATCGGCTTTGCGCTGCGCCAAGACTTCGTCACTGACGGCCACCGATAACACCCCCGTAAGGGCGTTGATGGTGATCAAGTCGCCATTTTCTAATAGTGCAATCGGGCCGCCATGCGCTGCTTCTGGGCCCACATGCCCCACACAAAATCCGCGTGTCGCGCCTGAAAAACGTCCATCCGTAATCAGGGCTACTTTTTTGCCCATACCCTGTCCTGAAAGGGCAGCCGTCGTGGCCAACATTTCACGCATCCCAGGCCCCCCTGCAGGCCCTTCGTTGCGAATGACCAAGACTTCACCCTCTTTATAAGCCCGCTGCTGCACGGCTTCAAAAGCGTCTTCCTCACATTCAAAGACTCGTGCTGGGCCTGTGAAGACTTGCTCTTCATCAGACATGCCAGCCACTTTCACAATTGCCCCTTCAGGGCAAACATTGCCCTTCAGCCCAACCACGCCGCCTGTTTTGGTGATCGGGGTTGAGACGGGATAGATTACTTTACCGTCAGCTTCGCGAGTGATCAGGTCTAGCTCTTCGCCCATTGAACGCCCTGAGGCGGTCATGCAATCTTCATGCATCAAACCTGCTTTACGCAGTTCTTTCATCACAACAGGCACTCCACCCACTTCGTAAAGATCCTTGGCAACATAGGTACCGCCTGGGCGCAAAGACACAAAGTATGGAGTGTCGCGGAAAACTTCACACACGTCGAACAGATCAAAATCAATTCCTGCCTCATGCGCGATGGCAGGCAAATGCAAGCCAGCATTTGTAGAGCCCCCCGTGCAAGCAACTACACGCGCCGCATTCTCCAATGATTTGCGCGTCACAATATCCCGCGCACGGATGTTTTTTTCGATTAGATTCATCACCGCCACGCCCGATGCGTCGCCATATTGATCACGCGATTCGTAAGGGGCAGGCGCACCCGATGAATTCATCAAAGCAAGACCAATCGCTTCCGAGACGCAAGCCATAGTATTGGCCGTATATTGGCCACCACAAGCCCCTGCCGATGGGCAAGCCACACGTTCCAAAATCGCAAGCTCGGCATCAGACATATTGCCGGCTTGATGTTGGCCCACGGCCTCAAACACATCTTGAACAACCACATCTTTGCCATTCAAACGACCTGGCAAAATTGAACCTCCATAAATAAAGACCGACGGCGTGTTCAAACGCACCATAGCCATCATCATGCCGGGTAAAGATTTATCGCAGCCTGCAAGTCCAACTATTGCATCATAGCAATGGCCACGCATGGTCAGTTCAACTGTATCCGCAATGGCATCGCGCGAAGCCAGGGATGATCGCATCCCCTCATGCCCCATGGCTATCCCGTCGGTGACGGTGATGGTAGTAAATTCACGCGGTGTGCCGCCGCCTTTTTTAACACCCATTTTAACGGCCTGCGCCTGACGGTTTAATGAAATATTGCAGGGTGCAGCTTCATTCCAGCAGGTGGCGACACCAACCCAAGGTTGGTTGATTTCTTCCTCGGTGATGCCCATCGCATAAAAGTAAGACCGATGCGGCGCGCGCGAAGGGCCAACAGTGACGTGGCGCGATGGCAACTTAGATTTATCAAACCGAGTATTTTGCATTGAATGTCCTTTGGAAAGTGCTTGGCATAGGAATAATGCGCCCCACGTCCATGGGCAAGCATCGAATGCATATTCGAGGGCTTTATGACAATGAAAGCCAGCCAATGATTGCAATTGTCGCGACCAACGACTATTTGTGAGACGATTATGTGACCAAAGGGCCTTCAGGCATGAATTGGATTTCCAACTACGTTCGACCCACTATTAATTCGCTTTTTTCCCGCCGCGAGGTTCCAGAGAACCTATGGACCAAATGTGGTGAATGCGGAACAATGCTGTTCCACCGTGAATTGTCCGACAATCATAATGTTTGCACAAATTGCGACCATCACATGGCCATCAGCCCGCGTGAGCGTTTTAGACTATTGTTTGACGGCGGTATTTTCACCGAAGTCAAAGTACCCGAGACCGTAGTCGACCCTTTGCTTTTCCGCGATCAAAAACGCTACCCCGACCGTTTGAAAGCCGCCCAAAAGAATACGGGCGAACGCGACGCGATGCTGGTTGCCGAGGGCGAGATTTTTCGCACCCCGATCGTGGCTCTGGCGCAAGATTTTTCATTCATGGGCGGGTCGATGGGCATGTATGTGGGCAATGCGATCATCGCAGCTGCCGAGCGTGCAGTGGCGTTGAAACGGCCAATGGTGCTGTTTTCGGCAGCAGGCGGGGCGCGCATGCAAGAAGGTATCTTGTCGCTGATGCAAATGCCGCGCTCAACAGTGGCGGTTGAAATGCTTAAAGAAGCGGGTATGCCCTATATTGTTGTTTTGACCCATCCAACCACAGGTGGGGTCACTGCCAGCTATGCGATGCTGGGCGATGTGCAAATTGCCGAACCCAATGCTTTGATCTGCTTTGCGGGCGCACGGGTAATTGAGCAAACAATCCGCGAAAAACTGCCCGAAGGGTTTCAGCGCGCTGAATATTTGCTGGATCACGGTATGCTTGACCGCGTGACCCATAGACGTGCCCTTAAGGATGAGCTGGTGACCGTTATCCGCATGTTAATGGGCCAAAGCGCCGCCGTTCGTGGCGATTTGGCAGCACCTGTGGCAGGTGATGCATCTTGACCAGCGGCTCTGACGCCATTCTGGCGCGGATGATGTCGCTTCACCCCAAGGTGATCGACCTAACGCTTGACCGCGTACACCGTTTGCTGGCCGCGCTGGATCACCCCGAAAAATCCTTACCGCCAGTTATTCATATTGCGGGCACCAATGGAAAGGGCTCGACCCAAGCGATGATTCGCGCGGGGCTTGAGGCCGAGGGAGCCTTGGTTCACGCCTATACCTCTCCGCATTTAGCACGGTTTCATGAACGTATTCGCTTGGCAGGATCGCTAATCTCTGAGCCGGCGTTAGCCGCCCTTTTGGATGAGGCGGTGGCCGCCAACGGCCCCGATCCGATCACCTTTTTTGAAATCACCACCGTGGCCGCTTTATTAGCCTTTGCGCGCACGAAGGCAGATTATACATTGCTGGAAGTGGGTTTGGGCGGTCGGCTTGATGCCACCAATGTCATCGACAGGCCCGCTTTGACGGTAATAACCCCTGTGAGCATTGATCATCAGCAATATTTGGGCGACACCTTGCCAGAAATTGCGGGCGAAAAGTCTGGTATTCTAAAGCGCGGCGTGCCCTGCATCGTGGGTCCGCAAGAGGCCGCTGGCCTTGATGTTATCGAAGCACGCGCTACAAAATTAGGCGTGCCCTTGTTTATTTACGGCCAACATTGGCACACCAGTCAAGAGGCGGGCCGCATGATATATCAAGATGAAAATGGCCTTTTAGATCTGCCGCTGCCTTCCCTTTTAGGTGCGCATCAAATCACCAATGCAGGTGCGGCCATCGCAGCTTTACGCTATTTTGGCAAAAGCTCGGCCGCCTGCGAAGCTGCCGTTACTCGGCCAGAATGGCCCGCACGCATGCAGCGCTTGCGCCAAGGCCCCCTGGTTGACGCTGCCCCGGAGATTGAGCTTTGGCTTGATGGCGGGCATAATCCGGCAGGAGGTCAAGCAATCGGCGCAACGCTTGCCGCCATGCCCAAGCGCCCCAGCTATTTGATCTGCGGTATGCTGAACACCAAAGACATTAAAGCCTATCTGTACCCCTTAGCCTCACATATCCAAGCGCTTCATGCCATTTCCATTCCGAATGAAATCAATACATTATCCGCCGAAAACACCCGCGACGCAGCGATATCGGTTGGAATGCGGGCAACGGCCGAAGCAGATGTGATGGCGGCTTTAAATTCGATCAAAGCGCAAGATGCAAATGCCCGTGTACTGATTTGTGGATCGCTTTATTTGGCAGGCATGATCTTGCGTGAGAATGGTTAGCGTTAGCTATTGGCCAAGTGACTTTCGAAGTGACTGACAACCGTTTCATAAACCGCCCGTTTAAACGGCACTATTGAGGCGACCATCTCAGGTGCTGAGATCCAGCGCCACTGCGAAAATTCAGGGTGTTCGGTGGCGATGTTAATCTGGTGGTCTTCGCCTTCAAACCGCATCAAAAACCAAAGCTGCTTTTGGCCGCGATATTTGCCCTTCCAAACCTTGCCCAAAAGTTCCGGCGGCAGATCATAGTTCACCCAATCTTCGGTTTGCCCTAAAAGCGTAACGTCACTTGCGGCAATGCCCGTCTCTTCGGTCAGTTCGCGCAAGGCGGCAGTTTTGGGCTCTTCGCCCGCATCGATCCCGCCTTGGGGCATTTGCCATGCGGGCACTTGCCCATCAATACGCTGCGCGGCAAAGATCAGCCCCTGCTTATTAAGCAGCATAATACCCACACAAGGGCGATAGGGCAACAAAGTTGGATCTATCATGTCAATAACCTACGGAGGCGGCAAGCGCCGCCCCCAACTTTTAGGGTTTCAATTCAATGGCCGACAGGCCTTTTAGAATATCAATCGCATAGGCTAATTGATAATCTTCATCTCGCATCTTTGCGGCCTCTTCTGCAGCCAAACGGTCAGCCTCAAATTGCAGTTTTTCATCGTCGGTCATTGAGTCATTGCTTAAGTTACCGCGTAAATCTGCTTCAAAGCGAGTTTTCTTTGCGGCTGATTCTTTGGCCTTTGCCTCTTCCTGTTCGGGGGTTAGGGCTGGCTTAGGTGGGGGTTGCTTTACAATGATATCAGGTGAAACACCCAGCGCTTGGATCGAGCGGCCAGACGGGGTGTAATAGCGCGCAGTTGTTAAGCGCATGGCCGAGCTACCTCGCAAAGGCACCACCGTTTGAACCGACCCTTTACCAAAGCTTTGCGTCCCCACGATAATGGCGCGCCGATGGTCTTTAAGCGCGCCAGCCACAATCTCTGAGGCCGAGGCAGACCCACCATTTATCAAAACAACAATCGGCTTGCCTTGGGCCAAGTCACCCAATTCGGCATTATACCTTTCGCTATCAGAAGCCGTGCGGCCGCGCGTCGAGACAATCTCACCCTTGTCTAAAAACGCGTCCGAAACCATGATTGCCTGCCTTAAAAGGCCGCCCGGATTGTTGCGCAGGTCAATCACAAAACCATTCACATTTTCAATGCCGCCCAGCTCTTGCACCGCAAGATTTAAGCTTTCTTCTAATCCTGGGTAGGTTTGCTCGTTAAAGGTGGTGACGCGCAACACAACTGTTTCACCCAAAACCCGCCCTTTAACGGCGGTCAATTTGATTGTATCGCGGATGATCGACACGTCGAAAGGCTCGTTTGTGCCTTCGCGGGCGATGGTGATGATGATTTCCGAGCCGACAGGCCCACGCATCATATCAACCGCCTCATCCAAGGTCAGACCCAAAAGCGAATCTCCGTTTACATGGGTAATAAAATCGCCCGACAAGATACCCGCCACATCAGCAGGGGTACCATCCATCGGCGAGACGACCTTTACGAAACCTTCTTCTTGCGTGACCTCAATGCCCAAACCGCCAAATTCGCCTTTAGTTTGCACTTTCATATCGCCAAAATCATCAGCGGCCATGTAGCTTGAATGCGGATCAAGTGAGGTAAGCATGCCATTGATCGCCGCCTCGATCAGCGTTTTTGAGTCAACTTCTTCGACATAATCTTTACGAATGCGTTCGAAAATATCACCAAAAAGATCCAGCTGTTCGTAAAGCGATTCATTAGTTTTTGTCGCTTGAGCTAGACTTGGCCCAGCAAGCTGCGTAGTTAGAAAAACGCCCGCAAGTCCACCGCCAATGGCTGCCATCATATATTTATTCATAACGTCTATCGTCTCCAATCGCATTAAACCAAGGCATCGGGTCCAGCGTTTCAGACTCATACCTCAGTTCTATATAAAGCGGTTTTATTTCTGCCGCGCCATCATCTTCTAGCAATGACACAAAATCTTTATCACTTTTCCCACCCGCGCCTGGCATTAGCCCAAGGGGATAGCCCTGTTTAATAACAGTTCCCACCGTGCCATACACCGTTTCTAAGCCCCCTAAAATTAACAAATAGCCTATTTGAGGTTCTAATATAACAAGATTATCATAATTTAGAAACCGGCCAGAAAACCGCAAAATCACATCCCAAGGGGCTGTAACCAAAGTGTTGGGTTGAGTAGCAAGGGTTAAGCCAGGCTTGACCAAACCCTGATCATCGGGCTGGCTTGGCGCCAGTAAAAGACGCCCTTGGGCCGGCCAGGGTAGAAAACCTTTGGCCTCAGAAAAGTTGCGGCCTGCAGCTAGGGTCGTTTGTGGAGCGTCGGCAAGCATTTGGGCAAAAACCTCAAGGCTGGCGGCTCCGCGGCCCAGATCATTTAGACGTTGGGTGTTTTCAGCTCCCAGCTTTGGCAAATCACCGCGCAACGAAATAGCCTTTGATAAATCAGCCCGCGCAGTTTGGGCGGCTGAAAATCCTGCTAGTAAGCTATCTTTCGCATTTTGCTGGGCTTTATCGAGCCGCGCAATTTCTTGCAACTTTGCGCTTAGCACCTCCGCCTGTTCCTGCAATTTGGGGGTCACATCGGCCAACAGGGTGCTGGCACGAATATTGGCCAAAATTCCGTCTGGGTGACCAAAAATCAGTGGCTTTGGGCGACGTTCCAGAGATGTCAGCACCGACAAAAACGCCGAAATTTGCGCCCTGTTTTGGTTCAAATCTTGCGTGATGGCATCTTTTTGCAATTCGATAATGCGCAACCCTGCGCGCAACGCCCCTAGACCTTGCTCATAGCTGACAATAGCATCCGTCAGGGCCGTGACACGCTCTTTCGCCGGAGTATCAGGGGGCAGATCTGTTAAGCTTTGGTTTAACTTGGCCACGGCACTGCGCGCTTTTTCGACCAGATCGGCGCTCGCCAACTCTTGCGCCACAAGGGACGTGGCCCATATCGTTGTGGCTAAGGCCAAAAAGGTGGCGCTGAAAAGTCTCCCAAAATAACGCATCAGATTATAAGACTTTCGCCCGTCATTTCGGGGGGTTGCTCAAGGCCCATCAGCGCCAAAAGCGTGGGGGCAAGATCGGCTAGACACCCGTCACGCATCCCCACCCCTTTGGGGCCATTGACCAAAATAACAGGCACCAAATTGGTGGTATGCGCTGTATGCGCGCCGCCAGTTTCAAGATTGATCATGGCTTCACAATTACCATGATCTGCGGTCACGATCATCGCCCCGCCTGCGGCCAAAAGGGCTTTTTGCACTTGGCCAAGAGCGATGTCCACCGCCTCGCAGGCGGTGATGGCGGCAGCCAGATCGCCCGTATGACCCACCATGTCAGGGTTAGCAAAATTGGCCACGATCAGGTCATAACCAGCAGCAATCGCGTCACAAAGATGAAGAGTCACGTCGGGAGCCGACATTTCAGGCTGCAGGTCATAGGTCGCAACTTTGGGCGAAGGGGCCATATAGCGCTCCTCCCCCGCCAACACCACTTCCGAACCACCGTTCAAGAAAAAGGTGACATGGGGATATTTCTCGGTTTCGGCGATGCGAAACTGGCGTTTGCCATTTTGGGCAACCCATGCGCCCAATGTATTCTGCAAAACAGGTTTGGGATAGGCAGTAGTCATAAAGACATCATGGGCTTTGGAATAATCAACCATGCCAAGGGCCGCACCAAATTGGGGTCTTTGACCAATGTCAAAGTTCGCAAAGTCAGGGGCGAGCAGTGCCGACAAAATCTCACGCGCGCGGTCGGCGCGGAAATTCAGACAGAAAAGCCCATCCCCTCGGGCAACGCCTTGATAATCATCTAAGATCGCGGGGGTTAGAAACTCATCCAAAATATCTTGATCATAGCTTTGATTTATAGCTTCTTTTAGGCTTTTGTGCGGGGCGCCTTTTGCGAAAACAATCGCCTCATAGGCGCGCGAAACACGCTCCCATCGATTATCGCGATCAAGTGCCCAATAGCGCCCGATCAGCGTGCCTACACTTGCCCCTTGCGGCAGATGCGCTTCCAAATCGGCAGCATAGGCCAGCGCCGAGGCGGGGGCCACATCACGCCCGTCGGTGATCGCATGCACCACCACGGGCACTCCCATTTGGGTGATCGCATGAATGGCGGCTTTCATATGGTTGATATGGCAATGCACGCCACCATCAGACAAAACCCCCAAAAGATGCGCCTTCTTGTCCGAGGCTTTAAGCGTTTCGCAAAAATTGCGCAGGGCTGGGTTTTGGGCAAAGCTGCCCTCTTCTATCGCAAGATCAATCGCGCCCAAATCCATAGGCACCACACGTCCCGCGCCGATATTGGTATGGCCGACCTCGGAATTGCCCATCTGGCCTGTGGGCAGGCCAACGGCTTTGCCATGTGTGACCACTTTCGCGTGCGGCGCCTGGGCCCACATCGAATCAAAATTTGGGGTCTTGGCCAAAAGCGGGGCATTGCCCGTTTTGACGCTACTTAGGCCCCATCCGTCTAAAATGCACAGAACCACGGGTTTATAATGTGTCACGACATGCCCTTTGTTCACTGATCTTGCCCGTAACTATATAAAACACTTAGGCGCGGTGATAGGGCCCTCCGGCCAGAATATTGGCCGCGCGGTATAATTGTTCACACAGCATCACCCGTACCAACATATGCGGCCAAACCATCGCCCCAAATGACAAAGCATAATCCGCCTTTGCGCGCAGTGCGGGATCTATCCCGTCTGCACCACCGATCACAAAGGCCACATCGCCCCGCCCCGCATCTCGCCAATCGGCGAGATTTTGGGCAAAAATGGGGCTTGATTGCACTGCGCCGCGCTCATCCATCACCACGGTAAAGGCACCAGCGGGGATGATTTTGTCCAAAAGCATTGCCTCCGCCGCCATACCCCCACCTTTTTTATCTTCGACCTCATGCAAAGACAAAGGGCCAAGCCCCAAGGCTCGGCCCGTGCGGTCAAACCGCGCGCTATAATCATCAATCAATGCTTTTTCTGAGCCAGACCGCAATCGGCCAACAGCACAGATCTGCACCCGCATCAGTCGGCTTGCAGCCTGTGGGTTGCCCCTGGCAGCCACATTTTTTCCAGCTGATAAAAGTCGCGCACTTCGGGGCGGAAAATATGCACGATCACATCGCCCGTATCTATCAAGACCCAGTCGCCGGCTTCTTTGCCTTCGATTTTGCTCAATCTGCCAAAGTCATGCTTTAGCTTATCGACCAGTTTTTCCGAGATTGCCGAGACTTGACGCGACGAACGACCCGAGCAAATTACCATATAGTCGCCCATGTCTGAGCGACCACGCAAATCGATTTGAACAATTTCTTCGGCTTTATCGTCTTCTAGCGATGCAAGGATCGTAGTTAAGAGTACTTCAGAGCTAGGTTGGCCCTGTTCTTGAGCAAGGGTGGACGTCATACGCGCGGCCCGTGGTCCGACCGGCAAACCGGTCGTAGGATCAGAATGAGACAGGACATTGTCCTCCAAGATTGCAAACCAATATGGTCAAATATATTAGTTCAAGAGTAACACCCTTTGGGTTTTGATTCAACGACCACGGGCGACCCCATCCAATAGACTGCGCGCACGCGCGCGTACAGTGCAAAAACAGTGGAATTTTAAGGTTTTTTGTCGATTATTGCGCACAAAAGCCTAAAAAGCGGTGCTTGCTTTAGACAAAAGAACGGCGTAATTCATAAAGTATGAATACTTATTTACTCATTGACGATCACGCACGCCTGCCTTGGCGGTTTTACGGATCTACCCGTTCTGTGCGAGCATGCGCCTAAGGCGCCTCGTCTGCCTACTTTCGCTTTCCCCCTCAACACCAGAATGAAGGACGCGCAATGACCGCTCCACGCACACTTTATGATAAAATCTGGGATGACCATGTCGCCCACCAAGCAGATGATGGAACTTGCCTTTTGTATATAGACCGCCATTTGGTGCATGAAGTCACCAGCCCACAAGCCTTTGAAGGGCTGCGTATGACGGGACGCTCGGTGCGCGCACCCGATAAGACTATTGCAGTGCCAGATCACAACGTGCCCACAACTGCAGGGCGCGATTTGCATATCGACAACGAAGAATCACGCATTCAAGTTGACGCACTTGATAAAAATGCCAAAGATTTCGGCATTCACTATTACCCTGTGTCCGATGTGCGTCAAGGTATCGTGCATATCGTTGGGCCAGAACAAGGCTGGACCTTGCCCGGCATGACCGTAGTTTGCGGCGACAGCCATACCGCCACCCACGGTGCTTTTGGTGCTTTGGCGCACGGGATAGGCACATCCGAGGTTGAGCATGTCTTGGCCACGCAAACCCTGATCCAAAAAAAATCCAAAAATATGAAGGTTGAGATCACCGGCTCTTTACGCCCAGGTGTGACAGCAAAAGACATCACTCTTTCAGTGATTGGCGCGACCGGAACGGCGGGTGGCACGGGCTATGTGATTGAATATTGCGGCCAAGCCATTCGTGAATTGTCGATGGAAGGGCGCATGACCGTTTGCAACATGGCAATTGAGGGCGGCGCCCGCGCAGGTTTGATTGCCCCTGACGAGAAAACCTATGCCTATTGCAACGGCCGACCTCATGCCCCCAAAGAGGCAGAGTGGGATAAGGCAGTGGCCTATTGGAAAACACTTTATACCGATGATAACGCCCATTGGGATCTGGTGCTGACGCTTAAAGGTGAAGATATCGCACCTGTGGTCACTTGGGGCACCAGCCCCGAGGATGTTTTGCCAATTACGGGCGAAGTACCAGCCCCCGAAAGCTTTTCAGGCGGCAAGGTCGAGGCCGTTCAACGCGCCTTGGACTATATGGGACTAACGGCGGGGCAAAAATTAACCGACATCAAGATTGACACGGTTTTTATCGGGTCTTGCACCAATGGAAGGATCGAAGATCTGCGTGCCGCGGCAGCCATCCTGAAGGGCAAGAAAGTCAAACAGGGGATACGCGCGATGGTCGTGCCCGGATCAGGCCTTGTGCGCGCACAAGCTGAAGCCGAGGGGCTGGCGCAGATCTTTTTGGACGCGGGCTTTGAATGGCGTTTGGCGGGCTGCTCGATGTGCTTGGCTATGAACCCCGATCAGCTGGCACCCGGTGAACGCTGCGCAGCCACTTCAAACCGCAATTTCGAAGGCCGCCAAGGCCGCGGTGGGCGCACACATCTTTTGTCGCCCGCGATGGCTGCAGCAGCTGCAATCACCGGACATCTGACCGACGTCCGCGAGATGATGTAAGGAAAACCGATGGAAAAATTCTCAAAAGTTACCGGCATTGCGGCCCCTATGCCTTTGATCAATATCGACACGGATATGATCATTCCCAAACAGTTTTTGAAAACCATCGCCCGCACGGGCCTTGGCAAAAACCTGTTTGACGAAATGCGCTACACGCAAGACGGAGCCGAAATTCCTGATTTCGTCTTGAACAAACCAGCCTATCGCGCGGCGCAAATTATTATTGCGGGCGATAATTTCGGTTGCGGTTCGTCGCGCGAACATGCGCCTTGGGCTTTACTTGATTTTGGCATTAGTTGTGTAATCTCGACCTCGTTTGCTGATATTTTCTATAATAACTGCTTTAAAAACGGGATTCTGCCGATCGTTTTGCCAAAAGAGCAGGTCGACGCTTTAATGAAGGATGCCCAACGCGGAGCCAATGCACGTATTAGCGTTGATCTTGAGGGCCAAACAGTTACCAGCTCGGATGGGCAATCTTACGCTTTTGAGGTCGACGCATTTCGCAAGCATTGCATGATGAACGGACTTGATGACATAGGGCTGACGTTGGAAAAAGCCCCATCCATCGACAGTTTCGAAAAAGCTGCGGTAGACCTGCGTCCTTGGGTTTAAGTAGGGGCTTACCAAGCCAAACTACTTTAAAATAAGGGGCTGTCCTAGATAAC
>DPZQ01000001.1 GCA_003536295.1 Rhodobacter sp.
CTGATTTCAGTAGTCATTTTTATTGCTATGTCAGCCCTGATCAAAGTAACCGCCCCGCACATCCCATCTGGTGAGGCGGTTTTCTTTCGCTCATTTTTTGCATTGCCTATAATTTTAATCTGGCTTTATCACCTTAAAGAACTCCGCCAAGGGCTACGTGTAACCAAGCCTTGGGGCCATGCAAAACGTGGCGTTATGGGAGCGGTCGCGATGCTATTTAGCTTTGCGGGACTTGGCTATTTGCCGTTGCCCGAGGTGACCGCCATTTCCTATTTGGCCCCACTTTTAACAGTGGTTTTTGCAGCCATTATTTTGAAAGAAGAGGTGCGTATTTTTCGCATCAGCGCGGTGGGGTTGGGCTTGGTGGGCGTTTTTATCGTGGTTTGGCCCAAGCTTACTTTTTTTGGCGTGGCCCCACAGGCCCATGCGGGCCCGTCCGAGACGCTGGGCGTGGCCCTTGTGCTAACGGGGGCGACCTTTGCGGCGTTGGCGCAAATTTTCGTACGCAGATTGGTCCAAACAGACAAAACCCCTGCGATTGTCTTTTATTTTTCGATCACTTCGATCGCTATTTCGCTGTTGACGATCCCTTTTGGATGGGTGTGGCCTACGTTCTTCGAAGCAGGTCTTTTGGTTTTAGCGGGGCTTTTGGGCGGCGTTGGCCAGATTTTTCTAACCTCGAGCTACCGAGAGGCTGAGGCGTCAGTTGTGGCGCCTTTTGACTATGCCTCAATGATATTTGCACTATTGATTGGCTATTTCGTCTTTGCTGAAGTGCCAAGCCTGACCACCCTTGCGGGGGCAGCGCTTGTTATTTTTGCCGGTATTTTAATAATTTGGCGCGAGGATCGCTTGGGGATAGAGCGTGCCAAACAGCGCCGTGCTATGACCCCTTAGTGTGGCGGTTGCACTTTGATATGCGTAGTTTTGCACCACGCGTAGGGCCGTGGGGCGCGCTCAGCGCTTGCGTCAAAGGCCTAAGAATGTATACCTTGGCCGACAAGATACTTTATCAGGTTGAAAATGCCCTTTTTTTCAAAAGTCTCGCCCAGCTCAGGGCCCGAATACTCTCATCGGGGAGCCAAGTATGACGCATAAGCGTAACGAGGGTATGGCCCTTGATCTCGATTGGGTAGCACAGGCGGCAACTAATACGCCCGCCATTGAACGACGTGCGGCTAGCTTGGCCACTCGGCGCAGCGTCAAGAAAGAATATCAAGCGGCATGGCTTTGCAAAGCCATTTCAGTGATTGATCTAACCACCTTATCGGGCGACGACACAAAAGGCCGCGTACAAAGGCTGTGCGCTAAGGCGCGCCAGCCCATGCGCCCTGATCTCGCTCAGGCTTTAGGTATGCAAGATCTGACCGTTGGTGCAGTTTGCGTTTATCATGAGATGATCGAGACAGCACGACGCGCACTTGAAGGCTCAGCTATACCAGTGGCGGCGGTGTCTACTGGATTTCCTGCTGGGCTTTCTCCCTATCATCTAAGGCTCAAAGAAATCGAGTCCTCAGTCGCTGCAGGAGCACAAGAAATTGACATTGTCATATCGCGCCGTCATGTCCTGACGGGTAATTGGCAAGCGCTTTATGATGAAATGGCCCAAATGCGCGATGCTTGTGGCCCAGCCCATGTCAAAGCAATTTTGGCCACGGGCGAGCTTGGAACTTTACGCAATGTCGCACGGGCTAGTTTGGTTTTGATGATGGCTGGAGCAGATTTCATCAAAACCTCGACCGGCAAAGAGAGCGTCAATGCGACGTTACCCGTATCATTAACAATGATCCGCGCCATCCGGGATTATCAAAGCCGGAGCGGTTTTTCTGTGGGCTACAAGCCTGCGGGCGGTCTTTCAAAGGCCAAAGATGCCCTAGTCTATCTGTCCATGATGCGAGAAGAGCTGGGGTTGCCGTGGGCTCAACCTGATTTACTTAGGTTTGGCGCCTCGTCGCTCTTGGGTGACATTGAGCGCCAGCTCGAACATTTTATCACGGGGCACTATTCGGCCTCTTACCGCCATCCGATAGGATAAGCCATGACTATACGCGATATTTTTAACGATCTGAGCTACGGAACCGCCCCTGAAAGCGCTACCGAAGCATATGATTTCATTGCCAGCCATAAAGGACAATTTGGTTGTTTTATTGATGGTAAATTCACCAGAGCTGGGGCGAGATTTAACACTTATAACCCTGCATCGGGCGCCCCCTTGGCCGAGGTTACACAAGCCACAACATCAGACATAGACAAAGCCATAAAAGCTGCACGGCGCGCGCAAGCTCCTTGGTCGGCACTACCTGCGCACAAGCGGGCGCTATATATTTATGGTTTGGCCCGTTTGGTGCAAAAACACGCACGGCTTTTTGCAGTGCTTGAAACGCTCGACACTGGTAAACCTATTCGTGAAAGCCGCGACATCGACATTCCTTTGGTAGCGCGGCATTTTTATTATCACGCAGGCTTAGCGCAGCTTTTACCCAGCGAAGCGCCAGACTTGGAGCCTTTGGGGGTCTGCGCGGCTGTTATTCCATGGAATTTTCCACTTCTGATGTTGGCTTGGAAAGTGGCCCCCGCTTTGGCGGCAGGCAATACTGTCGTACTAAAACCCGCAGAATTTACTCCGCTCACTGCCCTTCTGTTTGCGCAAATAACCCGTGAAGCAGGCCTGCCGAAAGGTGTATTCAACATCGTCACCGGGGATGGGGCGGTGGGGGCGGCCCTCGTTGAACATGGCGGCGTTAATAAGGTGGCATTTACCGGTTCAACCGAGGTTGGACGTAAAATCCGCCGTGCCACCGCAGGCAGCGGTAAGGCGCTGACACTTGAGCTTGGCGGGAAATCTCCTTTTATCGTCTTTGAGGATGCAGACCTCGACAGCGCCGTCGAAGGGCTGGTCGATGCAATTTGGTTCAATCAAGGCCAAGTTTGCTGTGCGGGCTCGCGGCTTTTAGTGCAAGAGGGCGTGGCCGATCAATTTTATGAGAAGCTCCGCGTACGCATGGATAAGCTACGTGTGGGCAATCCATTGGATAAATCAATTGATATGGGCGCCATAATAGACCCTTCGCAAAAGGACGCCATTGCTGCCATGGTTGATGCCAATCAAGAGGGCGAAACCTACGTTTCCAAATCCCCCCTGCCTGAGGGGTGCTTTTACCCCCCTACCTTGATAACGGGATTGCACTCTGCCTCACATCTGATGCAAGAGGAAATCTTTGGACCCGTTCTCGTTGCAACCACTTTTCGCACCCCATCTGAGGCGGTTGATCTGGCTAATAACAGCCGTTATGGACTTGCCGCATCGGTGTGGAGTGAAACACTTAATCTAGCACTTGATGTGGCACCCAAACTGCGCGCTGGCGTAGTTTGGGTAAATGGCACCAATATGTTTGACGCGGCCGCAGGATTTGGCGGCGTTGGCGAAAGTGGTTTTGGCCGCGAAGGTGGATGGGAAGGGCTGCGCGCCTACCTTAAACCCAAACTACAAAATGGACCTAATCAAACCCCAATCCTGCCTCTATCTGCACCCCAAAACCTCCAAGTCACCACTATAGACCGAACAGCCAAGCAGTTCATCAACGGCAAACAACAGCGCCCTGATTCGGGTTACTCCACTGCCATCTGGTCAAGATCAGGTCATCTTTTGAGCCATGTGGGCATCGGTAATCGCAAAGATTTGCGCAACGCGGTAGAAGCAGCGCAATCTGCGCAAAGCTGGGGGAGCACAACTGCCCATCTGCGTGGGCAAATTCTTTATTATATGGCCGAAAACCTCTCAGCTCGCGCCGATGAGTTTGCCCAGCGGCTAAAGAATATGACAGGAAAACCAGGGTATGATGAGGTGACTTTGGCCATTTCACGCCTGTTCACATATGCGGCATTTGCCGATAAATTTGACGGGACGGTGAAATCCGTACCCATACGCGGAGTTGCAATGGCTATGAATATGCCTTGCGGCGTGATCGCGGCCATTTGCCCAGATGAGGCCCCACTCTTGGGCTTTGTCTCGTTGATGGCCCCCATCATCGCCATGGGTAACCGCGCAGTATTGGTGCCATCTGAAGCCTTCCCTTTGAGCGCTACAGATTTTTACCAAGTGCTTGAAACCTCTGACCTGCCTGCGGGGGTGGTCAATATTGTGACCGGAGCGCACCAAACCCTTGCGCCTGTTGTGGCTGGCCATATGGATATTGACGCAGTTTGGAGCTTTTCGTCAAAAGATCTATCCGCCCAAATTGAAGAGCTGGCGGCAGGCAATCTTAAACGTACATGGGTTAATTATCGAAAATCCACCGATTGGTTCTCTCCAAAGGCCGAGGGGCGGCGCTTTTTAGAAGCGGCGACCGAGGTAAAAACCTTGTGGATACCTTATGGTGCCTAGCGTTATTGTGAGTTTGGTTCGATGGGCATCCTTAAGTCAGGCGCGCCCGCCCGTTGCTGACAACATCAAAGGGT
>DPZQ01000116.1 GCA_003536295.1 Rhodobacter sp.
GGCCAAAGAAAAAGAGATCGAAGATCGTTGGCGCAAAATGCCAAGCCCGCAGACGGCCCGGCATTTGTCGAATAATGTCGAACCCGAAGTGGTAGAGGCGCTGCGCAATGCCGTTGTGGCGGCGTATCCAAAATTGTCGCACCGCTATTATAAGTTAAAAGCCAAATGGTTGGGGCTAGAGCGTTTGCAAGTTTGGGATCGCAACGCCCCCTTGCCTATGGATGCCAGCGATCTGGTCACATGGGAACAAGCGCGCGACACGGTTTTACAAGCTTATGGCGCTTTTTCACCCAAATTGGCGGCATTAGCCGAACCGTTCTTTCAGAAAGGTTGGATTGACGCAGGCGTGAAAGCTGGAAAAGCACCAGGCGCCTTTGCCCACCCAACCGTCACTACTGTGCATCCTTATGTTATGCTCAACTACATGGGAAAACCGCGCGATGTGATGGTTTTGGCGCACGAGCTAGGCCACGGCGTGCATCAGGTTCTGGCCGCAGATCAGGGCGAGCTTTTATCCGCAACCCCCCTGACCTTGGCCGAGACCGCCTCTGTTTTTGGGGAAATGCTGACCTTCCGCCGCCTGCTTGACCAAGCCACCACCAAGGCTGAGCGCAAAACACTTTTGGCTGGAAAAGTCGAAGATATGATCAACACAGTCGTGCGTCAGATTGCCTTTTACGATTTTGAATGTAAATTGCACGCCGCACGCCTTGAGGGCGAACTGACCCCCGACGACATCAACGCGCTTTGGATGTCAGTTCAGGCCCAAAGTCTTGGTGAAGTCTTTGATTTCATGGACGGGTATGAAACCTTTTGGGCCTATATCCCGCATTTCGTCCATTCCCCCTTTTACGTCTACGCCTATGCATTTGGTGACGGCTTAGTGAATGCGCTTTATGCCGCCTACGCCGACGGCCTGCCCGATTTCGAAGAAAAATATTTCGCGCTTTTGAAAGCGGGCGGATCTATGCACCATAAAGAGCTTCTCGCCCCATTTGGTCTGGACGCGACCGATCCTAAATTTTGGGACAAGGGCCTTGATATGATCGCAGGCTTTATTGACGAATTAGAGGCGATGGAAGATTAGGGGCATTACTGCCCCCCCTTTTTCTTAAATTTCTGTTGCAACTGCAAAGACCTGATCGATCATCGCTTGCGTCCCGCGCGAAAATTCTAGCGGGCAGGCATAGGGGGCACCCGTTTGCGCCGCGTGACCAAAGGCTTCGACTTGGGTAATATAGTGATTGGCGGCGGGCCACCGCTCTACTTGGGTCACCAGGCCCGGTTGGTGCCATTCGAGCCGTGCAATATCATATACATTGGCATTAAAGGGAGCGGTAAGGCGCAACATCCCTTTATCTCCTTGGAACACAACCTCTTGACGCAGGAAAAGCCGCATCGAGGTCATCGCCGCATAGGTGAAGCGCCCCATCGGTCCTTGCATCGTGCCAATAACTTTGGCGAATGTATCAATGCCATTTTCCAACTTTATTTGCGCGCTTAAATCAAGCGGTTCTGCATCGGTGACATAGCGCACCGAGCTATAGGTATAAACGCCAATATCACGAATACCACCGCCACCCGTTTCGGGGCGGTTACGTATATTGTCTCTATCGGTTCGGTTATCATAGGAAAAATTAGCATCCACGTGTTCAACAGTGCCAATCGCCCCCGATCGCACCAAGGCACGGGCGCGCTCCCACTGGGGGTGATGCACGATCATATAGGCTTCAGCGACCAGTTTGCCCGACGCATCACGCGCTTTGATCAGCTGATCTATTTCATTGGCCTGCATTGCAATTGGCTTTTCGGTTAAAACATGTTTGCCCGCTGCAACGGCTTTGAGCGTCCATTCGACATGCAAATGATTAGGCAAGGGAATATAGACCACATCGATTGACGGGTCGGCCAGCAGGGCTTCATAGCTCTCATGCAAGACCAAACCAGGGGCGATAGCGGAAAATTCGGCCCCACGTGCCACGTTTGAAGTAGCCAAAGCCGCGAAGCGGGAGGCGCGGGCTGCATTAATTGCGGGTGCCATATGTTCAAGCGCAAACTTTGACCCACCCAAAATACCCCAATTCATGGTTTCAGTCATATTTATTACCTTCTGATCGTTTATCTGACCATAGCCCGCCAATTAGGGAATGAGAATGGAAAAAGCCCCGCAAAACGGCGGGGCTTAACACTCTTTTGGGCGTTTTTTTAGGCGGGCACAGTCATACCCTTATCACGAGCCATTTCACGCATGCGCATTTGCAGTTTTTCAAAAGCACGCACCTCTATTTGGCGCACCCGCTCACGTGAGACTTTATAGGTTTCTGATAGTGCCTCTAAGGTTTCGGGCTCATCGGTCAAGCGTCTTTTCCTCAGGATTTCGCGCTCACGCTCATTTAACACATCCATCGCTTGGGCCAAAAGCGCGTGACGTGTCTCAAATTCATTGCGTTCAGCATAGTCCTGGGCTTGGTCAGAATCGTCATCCTCTAGCCAATCTTGCCACTGGGTTGACCCATCGCCATCAGATCCAACCATCACGTTAAGCGAGGCATCTCCCCCCGACATACGGCGGTTCATATCGACGACTTCCGTTTCTGTAACCGACAGGTCTTGCGCAATTCGGGCCAATATTTCGGGGCGTAGGTCCCCATCTTCTAAAGCACCCAGCTTTGATTTCACTTTGCGGAGATTAAAGAACAACTTCTTTTGCGCCGAGGTGGTGCCAATTTTTACCAACGACCAAGACCGCAAAATATATTCCTGGATCGAAGCCCTTATCCACCACATCGCATAGGTCGCCAAACGAAAGCCTTTTTCAGGGTCAAACCGTTTAACGGCCTGCATCAGCCCGACATTGGCTTCTGATACGACTTCGGCTTGTGGCAAGCCGTAGCCACGATAACCCATGGCAATTTTAGCCGCTAAGCGCAGGTGGCTTGTGACCATTTTATGGGCAGCGGCGGTGTCTTGATGGTCAACCCAACGTTTGGCCAACATATATTCTTCTTCAGGTTCCAACATTGGAAATTTGCGAATTTCCTGCAAATAACGGCTCATGCCCTGATCTGGGCTGGGGGCAGGTAGATTTGAATAATTACTCATTTTTCCATACTCTCGTGACCATTCATAGATTGGACATGCTATAAATGGGCAGCACTTGGCCAAAAGTCCAGTGGTGCGGCACAAAATCACAGCAATTTTAACTAAACATAAATAAATTAATGGGCCTTTGGCGGTTTTGAGTTACGCAGCTCTTCAATCAAAGCGGCCATGTCGGTGGGTAACGGCGATTCGAACTGCATCCGTTTTTTGGTTTTTGGATGGATAAATCCCAAACTGGCTGCGTGCAACGCTTGGCGAGGAAAAGCGTTTGCCATATCCGCCACCGGATCCCCGACCGAGCGCGCAGCCACGCGTCTGCGCCCACCGTAGGTATCATCGCCCAAAAGCGCGTGGCCTGCATAAGACATATGCACCCGAATTTGATGGGTACGCCCCGTTTCAAGCCAGCATTCAACTAAGGCCGCCGCTTCAGGCGCGCCAAAGCTTTCGAGCACCCGAACCCGAGTGACAGCATGGCGGCCAAAGCCAAACAATACCGCTTGGCGCTGGCGATCAGTTTTATGGCGCGCCAAGTTTGTGGCAATTTTCACAATGCCGCCAGTTTCAAAGCTGACCCCTTGAATGCCGCGCAACCTAGGATCAGCGGCATTGGGGGCGCCATGCACCACGGCTAAATAATGGCGCGTGACCGAGTGATCTTCGAATTGTGCAGCCAGAGCGTGGTGGGCTTTGTCTGTCTTGGCCACCACCAAAAGTCCCGACGTGTCTTTATCAATTCTGTGCACTATGCCCGGGCGCTTAACCCCACCCACGCCCGACAGGCTGTCGGCACAGTGATAAAGCAAGGCGTTCACCAAAGTGCCGTTCCAAGATCCGGGGGCAGGATGCACCACCATGCCCACAGGCTTATCAACTACAATCAATTCATCATCTTCATAAACGATCGAGATAGGGATATTTTGGGGCAAAGTATCAAGCTCGATCGCTTCGCCCAGCATGATCATAAACTCTTGCCCCTCAAACACTCTTGTTTTGGGATTGGTGATAGGTACACCGTCAAGCGTCACCGCCCCTTCAGCGATTAATTTCATCAAACGCGAGCGCGACAATGACGCTTTCTCTGGCACCTCGCGTACAAGAGCTTTATCAAGTCGGTCAGGGGGATCTTCGCCAATGGTTACGGTTAAGATTTCTAGATCTTTTTCAAAAGGCTCTGCCATGGTTCAGGCTCCAACGCCCGAAGGCCTACCGCCTTCGCTCAAGATTTTAAAGGGACTCGTGATAGGCTTAACGCTCACGATGATTATCGCGGTCATAACGGTGGTTTGGCTACTTGTCACGCGAATGCCAAGTGCTTTGGCACAAAGATCGCTTATTTTGCCCCAAAATATCGCTTTACCCGTAGGAGAGAAAGCCCAATCTTTCACATTGGGGCCCAATTATTTGACCGTGATCACCCAAAGCGGGGCGCTTTTGGTTTTTTCGCTTGATGGAACCAAACTTTTAAAAACTATTCCAAACGCCTTGCCCTAAAGCGCGCACAGAGGCATAGCTTTCATTTTAAGCGAATAGGTTTTGGGACGGCTTGATTTCATCAGCTATTTCGCAGTTTCGATAAGGATAAAGGTTGGAGATCATATGATCCGTTATTCGCTAAAATGTGACAATGATCATACGTTTGACAGCTGGTTTCGCTCGGCTGCTGATTATGAACAGTTGCAAAAGCAAAATCTGATCAGCTGTACGCTTTGCGGATCAAACCATGTGACCAAGTTACTGATGTCCCCCGCCGTGCGCCGTGCACGCCCAGCCCAGCCCAAACCCCAAGCAGAGGGTAAATCCGAAACGATCACCAAATCCGCCGTAGCACAAAAGCATCCAAACAATTTAACTGGTTTTTTGACCGCCCCCACGTCACAGCTTGAAACCGCTATGGCGGCCTTACGCAAACACGTTGAAGAAAACTCAGAATATGTTGGAGAAAATTTCGCCGCCGAAGCGCGCGCTATTCATGAGGGCGCAGCCCCAGAACGCGCCATCTATGGCGAGGCCAAAGCCCAAGACGCCCGCGCGCTGATTGAGGAGGGAGTGCCACTGGCCCCTCTGCCCTTTATTCCAAAACGTAAGGTGAATTAAGTCGTTATATTTGCTTTTCAGGCAATTGTACGACTAGGCCATCAAGTTCGGATGTGACTTTGATCTGACATGTCAACCGCGAACGCGCTGCGTCAGGTTGCCATGCAAAATCCAACATATCTGCTTCCATCGGGTCTTTTGCGGGTAACCGATCAACCCACTCGTGCGCAATATAAACGTGGCAGGTCGAGCAGGCGCAGGCCCCGCCGCAATCTGCTTCAATTCCAGGCACCCCATTATCACGCGCTCCTTCCATCACGGTCAGGCCGTTTGTGACTTCAATCACATGTGCGGTACCATTATGTTCCAGGTAAGTAATTTTCGCCATTTTACAGTCCTTCACCTGACCAGTCCGAGCCGACAGTCTTTCAAGCGACTTTCTAATATTTTTTTTCGCCCTTGGCCAGAGGGGCAAAAGATTTATACCTTGCATTTTAGCAAAGTGTTCTTTATTTGTTCTGTCTCCTTAGCAACAGGTCATCAATGTCTGATTGGCTTATACCCACGCCCCCACCCAACAGTTGGCCCAAGCCCCCCCATGCTTTGCCCGCCGCCCGCTTAAATGAGCCCTCAGTAGGGGCGCGGGTCTGTGTGGCAGGTTTAGTCTTGGTACGCCAAAGGCCAGGAACGGCAAAGGGGGTTATTTTCGTCACACTGGAAGATGAGACGGGCACCTGCAATGTGATGGTGTGGGCCAAAGTCTTTGAGAAATTCCGCCGCGCAGTGATTGCAGGACGGTTATTGCGGGTTACGGGGCGGCTGCAACGCGAAGCTGGGGTGGTGCATCTTTTGGCCGATCAGATTGAAGATCTGTCATCGTTGCTTGACCTTTTGATAAAGCCACACGCGGCATCGCCATAAAAGAAGGCAGGCCACAAGGCCTGCCTTAAGGGTTAAGAACACGTTTAAAGGTAAGGTTATTCCTCAAGTCCAAGTGCTAAAAAACGCGGATTTCCATCGCGACGTATCAACAAAAGCAAAGATTTACGCCCGGCGTCTTGGGCGTCTTGCATCCGCTCTTTCAAAATCTCGATGGAACTCAACTCAACCTGACCCGCTTCGACCAACACATCTCCAGCACGCAAACCTTTGTCAAAGGCCTCTGACACCTCATCTACGTTGGTGACCAAAAGCCCTTGGCTTCCGAGTGCCAAACCTGCCGCTTCAGCGATGTCGGGTGTGACCACTTGCAGCGTAAGACCCAAAAGCTTAGCGCTGGCTGGCTCCAGCGGGGCCACTTTTGGTGCGTTGGCAGGTTTTGCAGCCGCCTCGGCCTCTTCACGACGACCCAATGTCACCGAAAGATTTATCTTATCAGCTCCCCGCATTACGATCACTTCGACCGCTTGACCCACAGGCGCATCGGCCACCAAACGTACTAGGACGCCAGTATCCTTTACCTCTTTGCCGTCAAAGGTCAAAATAACATCGCCCGACTGCAGACCTGCATCGCGTGCGGGCCCTTCGGGCACATCTGTTATCAAAGCGCCCGAAGCAGAGGCAAGCCCCATCGCTTCGGCCACATCCCCGCCGACATTTTGGATTTTAACCCCCAGCCAACCGCGGCGCGTTTCACCAAATTGGATCAATTGGTCGACAACCTTCGTCACAACGTTTGACGCCATCGAAAACCCAATCCCGATTGAACCACCATTCGGCGACAGTATGGCGGTATTCACGCCAATCACCTGACCGTTCATATTGAACAAAGGCCCGCCCGAATTGCCGCGATTTATCGCCGCATCAGTTTGTAAAAAGTCATCATAAGTGCCTGATAGTTCGCGGTTACGCGCCGAAACGATGCCTGCAGTGACCGAAAACCCTTGCCCCAAAGGATTGCCAACTGCCATCACCCAGTCACCCACCCGCATCACATCACTGTCACCAAAGGAAACCGAGGGAAAATTTTCGTTACTTGTTACTTTTAAAACTGCTATATCGGTTTTAGGATCAGTTCCCACCAAAACAGCAGGTAGTTTTTCACCCGAAAAAAACTCTATCTCAATTTGATCAGCGCCATCAATAACGTGATTGTTGGTCACAATATAACCATCGTTTGATATCAAAAATCCCGAGCCCAGCGCGTCAGACCGGCGCGGTTCGGCAGGACTTTGATTATTGGGATCCATAAATTCGCGAAAGAAGTCCTCAAAAGGCGAGCCTTTAGGCACCATCGGCGCACGACCTGTGGGGGCGGCAATCATGGCGGTTGTGGTAATATTCACGACCGCAGGGCTTACATTCTCTGCCAAATCGGCAAAGCTTTCCGGAGCACCGCGCGCATTGAGCAGTGCCGGGCTTACCAATAGGGCAGCCGAAAACAGCACCGTCAATAGTTTGCGGCCACGCTTGGCGGACTGCATCAGTGGCATAACGGCCTTTATTCCCTTTTGGTTTAAGACTTGAAACAGCACTCTTAGCTCCCTTTCGACTGTTTGGGGCTAAAGGCAATTGCCTTGACCCTACGCCTACCTTTTAAAACAGCAACGCCCCAAAACGCAAATCAAACCGTGATCGCGGCTATACACATCAGCGTTACTAAGAAAAAGGGCCCAAAAGGTTTCCCCTTTGAGCCCAAAAGAGCATAGCTATGCCCAAATTTATTGTTTTTGATCGTCACGCAGATAGTCAAAGAAGGCGCTGTCAGGTTGCATCACCATTGAGGTGTTGCTGCCCTGTAAGGCACGCTCATATGATGTCAAAGACCGGGAAAAGGCAAAGAACTCTGGATCGCGGCCGAAAGCTTCTGCGTAGATCTTATTACGTTCGGCATCGGCTTCACCACGAATGATCGAGGCCTCTTTACGCGCTTGAGACGTGAGCTCAACTACCGTTCTATCCGCCGAGGCGCGCACACGTTGCGCCGCTTCGCCGCCGCGTGCCACTTCATCCGCCGCTTCACGTTCACGTTCGGCGCGCATCCGTGAGTAGGTTGCAGCCAAGTTTTGGTCTGGCAAGTCAGTACGCGTCAAACGCACGTCAACCACATCAACCCCAAGTGACGTAGCCTCACCGCGCGCAAGGTCGCGGATTTGGTTCATCAGATTGGTACGGTCTTCAGACAAGACCCGCTGCGAGGGAACTCCCCCCAATACTTCACGGATCGAGGCGTTCAAAATTCGGCCCAAGCGATCTTGCGCTGCAGCAATGCCGCCTACGCCAACAGATTCGCGAAAGGACATCAAATCAACAATCCGCCAGCGCGCGAAAGCATCAACGACCAAACGGCGATCATCCGCAGGAGTGACCTCCATCGCTTTGGTGGCCAAGCTTAGGATACGGCCATCGTAGCGCACCACATCTTGGATAAGCGGAATTTTAAAGCCAAGACCCGGTTCTTCTTTGATTTGTTTGACCTGACCAAACTGCAAGACCAGCACTTTTTCGCGCTCATCCACAATAAAGACAGCTGACATCGCGACCGAAGCTGCAGCCACAAGAACGGGAATTAAATATTGAATGCGTGCCATTAGTTGGTTCCTCCATTGGTACTAGAGCCAACCATTCCTTTAAGCTCATTGAGCGGCAGATAAGGCACGACGCCCATTCCCCCCGCTTCGCCAGACACCCCGTCAAGAATGACTTTATTCATATCACCTAAAACTTTTTCCATTGTTTCTAAATACAT
>DPZQ01000008.1 GCA_003536295.1 Rhodobacter sp.
GGACTGGGCGATGGTTGATGATGTGATCTTTGGTTGCGCCAATCAAGCGGGCGAAGACAATCGTAATGTTGCACGGATGTCTTTGCTGTTGGCTGGCATGCCCCACAGCGTTGGCGGCACCACGATTAACCGTCTTTGTGGTTCCGGGATGGATGCGGTTTTGGTGGCGGCGCGTCAAATCATGGCAGGCGAGGCCGAGGTGATGATTGCAGGCGGCGTTGAAAGCATGTCACGTGCGCCTTTCGTGATGCCAAAGGCCGATACAGCCTTTTCACGCACCGCTGAAATCTATGACACGACCATCGGCTGGCGCTTTATAAATCCCAAACTACAAGCGGCTTATGGCGCAGAGTCGATGCCTGAAACAGGCGAGAATGTGGCCAAAGATTTCAACATCAGCCGCACCGACCAAGATGCTTTTGCGCTGCGTTCGCAACAAAAAGCGGCGGCGGCACAGGAAAATGGCCGGCTCGCGGCTGAAATTACTCCCGTGTCCATTCCAACCCGCAAGGGCGAACCTTTGTTGGTCACGAAAGACGAGCATCCACGCCTGACCAGCCCCGAGGCTTTGGCCAAACTGGGCACACCCTTTCGCGCCAACGGTACCGTGACCGCCGGCAATGCAAGCGGTGTGAATGACGGGGCCGCAGCCCTTATTTTGGCCAGCGCCAAAGGCGCGCGCGCGCAGGGACTAACCCCGATCGCGCGGATCATCGGGGGCGCAAGCGCGGGGGTTTTGCCGCGCATCATGGGCTTTGGTCCTGCGCCAGCGGCGCAAAAACTAATGGCGCGCCAAGGTCTTACTATAGCTGATTTTGATGTGATAGAACTGAATGAAGCCTTCGCAAGTCAAGGTCTTGCGACGATGCGCGACCTTGGTTTGCAAGATGATGACGTGCGTGTAAACCCCAACGGCGGAGCCATCGCGCTGGGCCATCCCTTAGGCATGTCGGGCGCGCGCATCACAGGATCTGCTGCGCTTGAGCTGTCGTTAAACGGGGGCAAGCGCGCCTTGGCAATGATGTGCATTGGGGTCGGCCAAGGTATCGCAATCGCCCTTGCGCGCGTTTGAATTAAGAAATTATTTGAATACTTCATAACTGAAAGTCAGCACCATGCATACAATTCGGCTATCGCCCGCAGATAATGTCGTAACTGCTTTGCGCCAATTAGACTTTGGAACTGAAGGTGCGGTCGAAATGATACCTCGCGGCCATAAAATGGCGAGTGATAAAATCACCAAAGGGCAAGCGGTTTTAAAATATGCGCAAGTGATCGGTTATGCGGCAACTGATATCGCCCAAGGTGCACATGTTCACACCCATAACCTTGAATTCCGGGCTGTGGATGTTGCTTATGATTTTGCCACGAATTTGCGCCCTGCCGCCCCAATGCAAAAGCAAGAAAGCTTTATGGGCTATCGGCGTACTTCGGGAAGGGTTGGGACGCGTAATTATATTGCCGTCTTGACGTCAGTGAATTGCTCGGCCACGGCGGCCCGTATGATCGCGCAGCATTTCACTCCGGAACGCATGAGCGCTTATCCAAATGTTGATGGAGTTGTGGCATTTGTACATGGAACGGGCTGCGGAATGGCGGGGTCGGGTGAAGGTTTCGAAGCTCTTCAGCGCGTCATGTGGGGTTATGCTCGAAATCCTAATGTTGGCGCAGTTTTAATGGCCGGGTTGGGCTGCGAGATGAACCAAATCGATTGGCTGATCGAAGCCTATGGTTTGATCCCTGGGCCTTTATTCCAGTCGATGAATATCCAAGATGTAGGCGGACTGCGCAAAACGGTTGATCTAGGAATTCGCAAAATTGAGGCGATGTTGCCTTTGGTGAATGCGTTCGAGCGGACATCGTCGCCTGCGTCAGAACTAATGGTTGGGTTGCAATGTGGCGGGTCTGATGCTTGGTCTGGGATTACGGCCAATCCTGCGTTGGGCTACGCATGTGATCTTTTGGTGGCCCAAGGTGGAACTGGTGTTTTGGCTGAAACCCCTGAGATTTACGGGGCGGAGCATCTCTTAACTGCGCGCGCCATTTCTCAAGAAGTAGGCGAAAAAATGATTTCGCTTATTAAGTGGTGGGAGGATTACACTGCTCGTAATTTAGGTTCGATGGACAACAACCCAAGTCCTGGCAACAAAAAGGGTGGGCTAACAACGATTTTGGAAAAAAGTTTAGGGGCTGCGGCCAAAGGGGGGACCACACCTTTAACCGGTGTCTATAAATATGCCGAACCCATCAAAGCACGTGGTTTTACGTTTATGGATAGCCCGGGCTATGACCCGGCTTCAGTTACTGGCCAAATTGCATCTGGCTGTAATCTGATTGCGTTCACTACGGGCCGCGGATCCGCATTTGGGGCAAAGCCTTCACCTTCGATGAAAATTTCTACAAACACAGAAATGTTTCATCGCTTGAGTGATGACATGGATCTGAATGCTGGGAGTATTTTGACCGATGGTGTTAGCGTTGAACAGGTTGGCCAGGATATTTTTAATATGTGGCTACGTATGGCGTCGGGCGAGAAAACCAAGTCAGAACTCCAAGGCTTAGGAGATTATGAGTTCGTTCCATGGCAAATCGGCGCCGTTATGTGAAGTCCTATTATAGCGAAGCTTATTATCTTCAGTCGAAAACGCATTGAAAGAGTCAAATGGTTGCGCGCGGCTACCGTAGTTTTTGTTCCTGATTAAATGTTTCGAGCTTGTGCTTTAGTCATTCTTATTTATGTTAGCGGTATCAGTTTATAAAAAGCTGTGGAGGAGTGCTCTTTGGGCGGCGCTTGGGTTTGTCCGGCAGCGTAAGCCAAAAAAATGTGATGATTAAATTGTTTCAAGGCGAAGGATCCGTAAAATGACAAAGACACTTGACCTTATAACCATTGGGCGCAGTTCAGTTGATCTGTATGGGGCGCAAATCGGTGGTCGGCTAGAGGATATGGGATCGTTTGAAAAATATATAGGCGGCTCGCCCACCAATATCGCCTGTGGTACGGCGCGGTTGGGGTTGAAGTCTGCCGTCATCACCGCCGTTGGCAATGAACATATGGGCCGCTTTATCACTGAGCAGTTGACCCGCGAAGGGGTAGACACGCGCGGGGTTAAGGTTGACCCCGACCGTTTGACCGCCTTGGTGATTTTAGGTATTCGAGATCAAACGCAGTTTCCGCTGATTTTTTACCGCGAAAATTGCGCTGATATGGGACTAACAGCGGATGATATTGATCCCGATTTCATCGCCGCGGCGCGGGCCATTGTGGCGACGGGCACTCATCTTAGCCATCCGCTGGTCGAGGGTGCAACCCTAAAGGCCCTTGCAATCGCGCGTGAGCAAGGGCTTAAAACTGCGCTTGATATTGATTATCGCCCTAATCTTTGGGGAGTTGCGGGGCATAATGACGGCGAAAGCCGCTTTGTCGAAAGCGCTGCGGTGACTGCAAAATTGCAAGCGACCTTACATTATTTTGATCTGATTGTTGGCACGGAAGAAGAGTTTCACATCGCTGGCGGCACCACAGACACGCTTGCAGCGCTGCACGCGGTACGTGCCGTTAGTCGGGCCACGCTTGTGTGCAAACGCGGCGCTTTGGGAGCGACCGCCTTTGTAGGAGCTATTCCCGATAGTCTTGAGCAAGGCCAAACTGGTCAAGGTTTCCCGATCGAGGTTTTCAACGTTTTAGGCGCGGGCGATGGATTTTTCTCGGGTCTGTTGAAAGGGTGGCTCGACGGGTGCGATTGGCCTACAGCCCTTAAATATGGCAATGTTTGCGGTGCTTTTGCCGTATCACGCCACGGCTGCACGCCCGCCTACCCGTCATTGGAAGAGCTAAATTTCTTTCTAAAACGCGGTCTTGTGCGCCCCGATTTGCGCAATGATAAAGAGGTAGAGCAAATCCATTGGTCAACCAATCGCGCGGGCCGATGGCCCAATATGCGGGTCTTTGCCTTTGATCATCGGATGCAGCTTGAAACCTTGCAAGGCTATGATCTTGAAAAAGGTGCGGCCTTTAAAGAGCTATGCCTGCAAGCGGCTTTGCGCGTGCAAAATGGCCGAAATGGTTACGGCATTTTATGCGACAATCGAATTGGTCGCCAAGCGCTGCACGCGGCCTCGGGGACGGGTCTTTGGATCGGCCGCCCCGTTGAGTTGCCCGGCTCGCGCCCATTAGTACTCGAGCCGGAGCTTGGGTCCGATTATGGCGGGCTTGGCCAGTGGGCGCGCGGAAATGTGGTTAAGGTCTTGTGCTTTTGCCACCCACTTGATGATGCCGATATGTGGACTAAACAAGAAGAAACAGTGATCCGCCTTTTTGAAGCGGCACGGCGCAATGGACTGGAATTTTTGCTTGAAGTGATCCCCTCAAAAGTGGCGGCGGTTGATGCTTTAACCACGGCACAAGTGATCCGTCACTGGTATAAAAAAGGAGTCTATCCTGATTGGTGGAAGCTTGAGCCGATGCAATCGGCCTTGGCGTGGGAGCACGCGATCAAAGCGATCGAACAGCATGACAGCCACACCCGTGGGATTGTGGTTTTAGGCCTTGATGCCCCCGAAGCCGAGCTCAAAGCTAGTTTCGAAGTGGCTGCACAGTTTGATCTTGTGAAGGGTTTTGCCGTAGGGCGCACTATTTTTGCTGATAGTGCCAAGGCTTGGTTCAAAGGTGAATTGACAGATCAAGACGCGATAGATCAAATGGCACAGCGCTATGAAAGACTTTGCGAAATTTGGGACGGCGCACGCAAACGCGCTTAGGAGTGATAATGGCCAACACAATCCGCTTAACCGCCGCTCAGGCAATGATCCGTTATATTATGGTGCAAAAAAATCCGCGTGGAGAGGCCTTTATAGCGGGCGCGTGGGCGATTTTTGGCCATGGCAATGTGGCTGGCATTGGCGAAGCGCTGCACGGGGTAAAAGACCAATTCACCACCTACCGCGGCCACAATGAACAAACCATGGCCCATGCCGCCATCGCCTATGCTAAGCAGTTGCGCCGTTCGCGGGCGATGCTGGTAACCTCGTCCATCGGGCCGGGGGCCACTAATATGGTCACGGCGGCGGCCTTGGCCCATGCCAACCGCTTGCCAGTTTTGCTGGTGCCGGGCGATGTTTTTGCAAGCCGCGCGCCTGATCCTGTTTTGCAACAGATCGAAGATTTCAGCGATGGCACCATTACCGCGAATGACGCGTTTAAACCTGTGAGCCGCTACTTTGACCGCATAACCCGCCCCGAGCAGCTGATGAACGCCTTGCCCCGCGCCTTTCGCACCATGACCGATCCTGCCGATTGCGGCCCCGTTACCTTGGCCATGTGCCAAGACGTGCAGGCCGAAGCCTTTGATTATCCGCTTAGTTTCTTCGAACCTAAAGTCTGGAATCAACGCCGTCAGCGCCCAGATTTGGATGAATTGGCCGAAGTTGTGGCCGCGCTTAAAGCCGCTAAAAAACCTGTTATCGTGGCAGGTGGCGGCGTGCATTATTCAAAAGCTACAGCCGCACTGAAAGCCTTTGCCGAAAGACACGCCATTCCCGTGGTGGAGACGCAAGCGGGAAAATCGGCTTTGCCTTGGGATCATGCGCTTAATCTGGGGCCCATTGGGGTCACGGGGGGCGAACCCGCCAACGGCATTTGCGAAGCGGCCGATCTGGTCCTTGGCATAGGCACAAGGTTTCAAGATTTCACCACCGGATCTTGGGGGCTTTTCCAAAACCCCGCGCGCCGTGTGTTCAGCCTAAACGTGACCGCTTATGACGCGACTAAACATCGCGCCACGCCCGTGGTGGCCGATGCCCGCGTGGCTTTAGAAGAAATAAGTGCCGCTTTGGGCGCGCACAAAGCCCCCGCCTTAAGTGCTGATGTGAAAGCCAGCTGGTTTGCCAAAGTTGACCCGCTGACCGCCCCGCCCGCAGATCAAAACCAACGGCCCACCGACATGCAAGTGGTAGGCGCCGTGCAGCGGGCTTCCCATGCACAAACGGTGGTGATGAGTGCGGCGGGCACCATGCCGGGCGAACTTCATAAGCTTTGGAAAGCCGATCAACCCGGCAGCTACCATATGGAATATGGCTTTTCCTGCATGGGCTATGAAATCGCAGGCGCTATCGGCATCAAGATGGCTGAGCCTGAACGCGATGTGATCTGCTTCACTGGCGATGGCACCTATATGATGGCCAATTCGGAAATGGCGACGGCAGCAATGATGGGCATCAGCTTTACCGTGGTTGTGACCGATAACCGCGGGTATGGCTGCATTAACCGTTTGCAAATGGGCACGGGCGGGGCTGAGTTTAACAATCTTTTGGTCCATAGCGTGCAAGCGCGCCCCTCATTTATCGATTTTGCTGCCCATGCGGCGGCGATGGGGGCGCAGTCGGTCAAGGTAGCCTCGATTGCCGAGCTTGAGGCTGCGTTGGCGAAACGCGCCAGCGTTCAGGGCCCCTATGTGATCGTGATTGACACAGATCCCTATCCAAGTACGCCCTTTGGCGGCACTTGGTGGGAAGTGGCCGTCCCCGAGGTAAGCAGCCGCCCACAGGTCGTGCAAAAACGCATTATTTATGAAAATGCGTTGAAAGAAAGACAAGAAAATGAGCGTTAAGGTAGGCATTTCACCGATTGCGTGGCAAAATGATGATCTACCCGATTTGACGGCGGCCTATTCGATGCAGCAAGCTTTGCAAGAATCCTACGCCATCGGCTATAGTGGGATAGAGCGCGGCCGCGCCATGCCTCAAGACACCGAAGTTCTGCGCCAATATCTCGATCAAAACCATCTGTTACTTTGTGGGGGTTGGTGCTCGGGCAATTTGATGGTGAATTCGGTGGCCGATGAAATCGCCGCCATCTCGCGACAGGTTGAGCAATTTGTGGCGCTTAAATCGCCCTGTTTGGTTTATGCTGAATGCTCAAATACCGTACAAGGCGATATTACCACCTCGATCAATCAGCGCCCCAAGCTGAGCCGTTCGGATGTGATGGCTTATGGCGCTAAACTTAGCGAAGTTGCTAAATGGATGGCTGATCAGGGTATGGTTTTGGCCTATCATCATCACATGGGCTCGATGATCGAAGATCAAAATGACATTGATGTGTTGATGCAAAGTTCATCCCCCGAGGTGACTTTGCTGTTTGACACGGGCCATTTGCACTTTGGCGGCGCGGATGTGATGGGCACGTTGAACCGATGGGGCGACCGTGTGCGGCATGTGCACTTTAAGGACGTGCGCGCCGATGTGGCACGCAAAATTAGAGATCACGATAAAAGCTTTTTAGATGCGGTCATCGCAGGGGCCTTTACTGTGCCGGGTGATTCTGACGGGATCATTGATTTTGCCGCCATCACGGACTTTTTGGCCAAAATGGATTACAAAGGCTGGATAGTGGTCGAAGCCGAGCAAGACCCCGCCAAAGCCAACCCCTATCACTATTCTAAAATGGGCTATGATTATATTGTGGCGCTTTGTGCGGCCTCGGGTTTGGCGCTGGATCCTGTCCATCTTGGGCCGCGTGCATGAGCGATCTTTTACGCAAACCCAAAGGCCAAAGCGGCAAGGTGCATGACATTACCCCAGCCCAAGCGCGCGGGCCTAAATCACCCGATTGGGCCTATGTGGGTTTTGGACTTTACCATCTTAAAGCGGGTGAAAGTGCCTCCGAGGAGACAGGGGCGCGCGAAGTGATCTTGGTGTTAGTCGAGGGCAAGGCCCAGATCAACGGCGCTGGGTGCGATTTTGGGGTACTTGGGGATCGGATGTCGGTCTTTGAACAAACGCCGCCCCATTGTCTTTATCTGCCTGATGGCACCGACTGGTCTGCCAAAGCCACGACCGATTGTGTTTTGGCCGTTTGCACGGCTCCTGGGCGCGGAGGCCATCAGGCGCAGATCATCGGGCCGCAGGGCATC
>DPZQ01000161.1 GCA_003536295.1 Rhodobacter sp.
AGACAAGGTTTGCCCCATGGTCAATCCATAGCCTTGCATTTGAAAAGCCAGACCCAAAGGATTATGCGTGGTGATAAATTGCACGTCGGGTTGGCGTACAAACTCGACCATAAATCGCGCGCTTGCGTAAAAGGTTAAAAACATCCCAGAAATTGCGCCCACGTGGGTCAGCCAGCCTTTGCGCAAGGCCAAATAGGCCAGAATAAGCGCAAGGACCAGCCCCTCAAGAAAGGCCTCATAAAGCTGCGAAGGGTGGCGCACACAGACCTGTACAGCCGTGGCGCATGCTTGAGCCGCTTCGCCTGGGAAGGCGACGCCCCACGGCAATGTGGTGGGGCGCCCCCACAGTTCGGCATTTATGAAATTGGCCAAACGTCCCAGCATCAGGCCAACGGGCGCGGCGATAGCCAAAAGATCAGCCGTTGCCAAAAGAGGAATTTTTTGCTGCTTGCTAAAGGCAATAGCCACAACAACCACACCCAAAAATCCTCCATGAAAGGCCATGCCGCCTTGCCAAACCTTCAAAATTTCGGTGGGGCTGTTTAAATAATATGTGGGCTGGTAAAATAGTACATAGCCCAAGCGCCCCCCAATGATGATCCCTAAGATCAACCAAGATATCAAATTTTCTATTTGCACCTCTGACGCAGTGGTCCGCCCCCCCCAAAGGGATTGTCTGCGCACCAAGAATACCATAATACGCCAAGCGGCTAAGATGCCTGCTATATACGCCAACGCATACCAGCGCAGCGCAAAGTGAAAGCCACCGATGGTAATCGTAAAAAGGTCAGGCGAAATATCTGGAAATGTGATATAGGACATGTAATCTCCCTTGGTGTCTTTTCATGCGCTTGGGTGTTTTTGTCAATCGCTTGCGCTTGCCAAGGCCAGCGTTCACCCCATATATGGCTTAAGCAACAAGGAAAATTAAGATGAGCAGTGGCAATAAATTTCTCGATGATATGTCGCAGTTGATGACCAATGCGATGGGTGTTGCCCAAGGGGCCAAGTCGGAAGCCGAAACCGCCATGAAAAGCATGGTCGATCGCTGGCTTTCTAGCCATGACTTTGTGACCCGGGAAGAGTTTGATGCGGTGCGAGCAATGGCATTGAAGGCCCGCGAGGAGAATGCGGAATTGGCTGCGCGTTTGGCCGCCTTGGAAGCCAAAAGAAAATCTTAACCCCCCACAGCCTTTGTTAAATGTGCATCGCGCCCTTAGGGGCGCGTTTTCTTTTGACTTATACACAGAAAAATCACTTTACAGACTGTCACTTTGCCTCCACCATATCTAGTATTGGTTACAGTAGAACACACTGTACCTTGCCGATAAGCCAGCTAATTGTGGCGTCGCGCCTCTACACCGCTAGAATGAGGGCCACTAATGTCGATGATCGAAGACTTTATCCTAACTGATGATATTCACCCAATTGATATCGTTGAAACCTTGGCCGCGCATCACGAATGGGAATTTGACAGGCTAACCAATGACCAGATAGCCATGTCGGTCGTAGGTCTGTGGCGCACCTATTCGATCACTTTGGCATGGAGCAGCCAAGATGAAACCCTGCGCTTGATCTGTACTTTTGAGATGGATCCCCCAACCGAGCGTTTGCCCGCCCTTTATGACCTTTTAAACCGGTGCAATGATCAGGTTTGGACTGGGGCCTATTCCTTTTGGGAAGATCAAAAGCTGATGGTTTGGCGCTATGGGTTGCTTTTGTCGGGGGAACAAATCGCTAGTCCTGAACAAATCGACGACATGATCGCAAGCGCCATCATGTCATCAGAACGCTATTACCCAGCCTTTCAATTGGTTGCTTGGTCTGACAGCACGCCCAAAGATGCCCTTAAAGTCGCTATCGCTGAAGCCTATGGCCGCGCCTAAATCACCCTCACCCAAGACCGCTGCCTAAAGGAGACCAAATGTTTAAAGATATTGAAGCGCAGGGCCTTGTGCTTTTGGGCTGTGGGAAGATGGGCTCAGCGCTTTTGCAAGGATGGCTTGCAAACGGCCTGCCAGTGCGTTCGGTTTATATTATTGATCCCAACCCCTCGAATTGGGTGAAAGAGTTGATAGGGCAGGGCTTAAATGTCAATTTGCCCCTACCAGCGGCACCTGCGATTGTGTTGATCGCCGTCAAGCCGCAAATGATGGGGGCGGCCTTGCCGCAGTTGCAGGCCTTGGGCAATTCAAAGACAATATTCTTGTCGATTGCCGCAGGCATTCGCATGGCGCAATTTGCAGATATTTTGGGTCAAAAGACCCCCATAATCCGCGCTATGCCCAATACGCCAGCTTCGGTTGCGCGCGCGATCACGGCCATTGTGGGCAATGATTATATTGAGGCCGCTGAAAAAGCCTTGGCTCAAAGGCTTTTGGCGGTGGTGGGAGAGGTGGTTGAGGTTGACACCGAGGATCAAATCGACATTGTAACAGGTGTTTCAGGGTCTGGGCCCGCATACGTGTTTCATATGATTGAGGCTTTAGCCGCAGCCGCCCGCGCACAAGGGCTTAGCGAGGCGCTGGCCATGCGTTTGGCCCGTCACACTGTGACGGGGGCGGGCGAATTGGCGCATCGATCATCCGAAACGGCGCAGAACTTGCGTGTCAATGTGACCTCGCCCGGCGGCACGACAGCGGCAGCACTTAGTGTTTTGATGGCTGAGGGTCTGGGCCTTACCGAGCTCATGACCCGCACGGTTGACGCCGCTGTAAACCGTGGGCGCGAGTTGGGAAAATGACCATAAATTATGATGATTTCGCGGCTGTTGATATTCGCGTGGGGCGTATTACACGCGCCGAGCCTTACCCAGAAGCGCGCAAACCCGCCATCAAGCTTTGGGTTGATTTCGGTGGGACCATAGGCGAGAAACGCTCATCCGCGCAAATTGCCACGCATTACACGCCCGAGGGGTTGATTGGCCGTCAGGTTTTGGCGGTTGTAAATTTTCCACCGCGCCAGATAGGCAAAGTTATGTCTGAAGTGTTGGTTTTAGGCCTGCCGGATGCGGCGGGCGAGGTGGTTTTAATAGGGCCTGATCAGGTCGTGCCTTTAGGAGGGAAACTCTTTTGAAACCTAAGATTTTAATCACGCGACCCTTGCCCGAGCGAGTGCTGGAAAAAGTATGTGCCGCGTTTGATGTGACGTTGCGCTCCTCAACCTTGCCGATGAGCGACAAAGAACTTGTGGCCTCTTTACGTGACTATGACGGGGTTTTGCCCACGTTGGGAGATGTCTACGACCAAGCGATTTTTGCACTTGTACCAAAGCCACGCGCGCAAATTTTGGCAAATTTCGGCGTAGGTTATAATCACATTAACGTGGCTGCGGCCAAAGAGGTGGGGATTTCGGTCTCAAATACGCCCGGGGCTGTGACAGACTCAACTGCCGATATTGCGATGAACCTTATTTTAAGCACTGCCAGACGTACCGCTGAAGGTGAACGGATGCTGCGTGCTGGCGACTGGAAAGGTTGGCACCCCACCCAAATGCTGGGCCATCCCGTAACAGGCGCGAGCGTGGGCATCATTGGGATGGGGCGCATTGGGAAAGCAATCGCGCGGCGCTGCCATTTG
>DPZQ01000192.1 GCA_003536295.1 Rhodobacter sp.
AAAGATATGCAAGAAGACAAAGAACAAGTCTTTGATGCTGCCGATACGTTGATGCTTGGTTTGGCAGCAATGACGGGCATGGTTGGCGATATGCAAGCAGAGCGCGCCGCGTTGGCGCAGGCTGCGGGCTCGGGCTTCTCAACCGCAACAGATCTGGCTGATTGGCTGGTGCGCGCGCTGGGTCAGCCCTTTCGCGACGCACATCACGTCACGGGATCATTGGTCGCCTTGGCAGAGCAAAAAGGCTGCGATCTACCTGATCTGACCTTAGCGGATATGCAAACGATCCATGCCGCGATCACCCAAGATGTTTTTAGCGTTCTCGGGGTGGAAAATTCGATCAATAGCCGTATTTCATATGGGGGAACAGCACCCGTGCGCGTCGCCGAGCAAGTGGCGCGGTGGAAAAAGGAATTGTGGTAATGCGGGTTTTTGTCGGGCTTTTATTTGTATTTTTGCTGCTTAGCGGTTGTGGAGCAGGGGGTGCACCTGATCGCCCCGCGCTGAAATCTGGGGAGCTTTTTTTTAATGTCGCCGCTTAAAAAGATTTATTTGGCTGTAAGCCTGTGCGGTGCAGTTCATCCGATGTATTGGTTTTTGACATTTATGCGCGAAAGCGGCAGTAGGCTGTTGAGGCTGATTACGGCTTGGTATGTCAATGTTTCGATCCGATATTTGACGTGGGGTCTGACAATTTCTGCCATTAGTCAGACCGTTTGGATTCTAACAAAAACGTGGTTGCGGCACAATTTTCTGGTACTTTTGGAGATACCTTCGACCTTTATTATCGGCGCCTCTTGCCGCTTTATTTGTTTTTGCAGACCAGACAGGTCACTTAAGGAATATTGAATGGATCACTTTCTATATAAAAAGGGCGCCCTGCACGCCGAAGATGTTGCTGTGCGCAATATCGCGGCTGAAGTTGGCACACCCTTTTATTGCTATTCTACCGCCACTTTGACCCGTCATTATCAGCTGTTCACCCAAGCGCTGGATCCGATGCCCCATTTGGTTTGTTTTGCAATCAAGTCCCTGTCAAATATCGCTGTTCTTAAGGTCTTGGGTAACTTAGGGGCGGGAATGGATGTTGTCTCGGGTGGGGAATATCAACGCGCTTTGGCTGCAGGCGTGTCGGGTGAAAAAATTGTATTTTCGGGAGTTGGAAAGACCCAAGATGAAATGCGAATGGCACTTTTGGGAGGTATTCGGCAATTTAACGTAGAATCAGAGGCTGAGTTGCTGGCGCTTTCGCAAGTAGCGTCGTTCTTGGATAAAATTGCCCCCATAACAATTCGCGTGAACCCCGATGTTGACGCAAAGACCCATGAAAAAATTGCGACTGGCAAGAAAGAAAATAAATTTGGAATCCCCATCAACCGCGCCTCTGAGGTCTATGCTTTGGCCGCCAGCCTGCCTGGGATTGATGTGATTGGCATAGATGTGCATATTGGAAGCCAACTCACCGACCTTGCACCCTTTGAAGAGGCATATTTTAAAATAGCCGAGCTGACCGTCAGGCTGCGCGAGCAGGGTCATAATATCCGCCGCCTTGATCTGGGTGGAGGTTTGGGCATTCCTTACGAAAAGTCAAACCTGCCACTGCCTTTGCCGTCGGATTATGGCGCTTTGATAAAACGCACACTTGGCCATTTGGGCTGCGAAATTGAGATTGAGCCCGGCCGCCTTATTTCGGGAAATGCGGGCATCCTTGTCTCAAAAGTTATTTATGTCAAAGAGGGTGAGGGACAAGATTTCTTGATTTTAGATGCAGCAATGAATGATCTGGTGCGGCCCTCGATGTATGGCGCGCATCATGATATAATTCCTGTGCAGGAGGCCGCTATCGGTGCAAAAACCCGCCCCTATGATATCGTTGGCCCCGTGTGCGAGACGGGTGATACCTTTGCCAAAGCCCGCCCCCTTACGGATTTGACAGCGGGTGATTTGGTGGCCTTTCGCTCGGCTGGGGCTTATGGCGCGGTAATGGCCTCGGAATATAATTCGCGCCCACTCATTCCCGAGGTATTGGTGCATGGTCATAACTTTGCCGTTATCAGACCCCGCCCAACACTTGAGGAAATGATCGCACGCGATAGGATGCCAGAGTGGTTGAGTAACGAAAGTTAAGATTGGGTGCCTCTTTTAAGCGCCTCCCAAATTGCACTCACAGTGTCGCCTGATCTACGCCTTACCTTGCGTGATTCTTTTACGCTACGATATGTGGCCTTATTGGTTTTGGTGATGGCATTGCTTTTTTGGCACGATTGCGCCTCTGTCAAATATGGGAATTCCACTTTCTTCAAGTTTGGGGTCGCCGTTATATGGCACCATGCGTTAATCCGAAGAGGCGATACGCCAAGGCGATATGGCAAAAGTCCTAGATTACGAAGCCAGTGCGATCCAGGCCCTGCGCCAAGGTTTGCACGACATTGACCAAGCGCTGGCATCTGGGGCTCAGTCCGATCACCCCACTGCGGGACCGCTATGGGCAAAGTGATCCGCAGGACCCGCGCGACCCATTAAGCCGCCTGCTGCCCATGGAAGCGAGTGAGGGCAAAGGGTGCCACATCGTCCCCGATGAGGGTGCAAACCTTCAAGCGCAAGAGTTTCTAAATGAAATTCGCCGATGCAAGGGAGAAGTCGCGCGCCCCAAGGATGAGCGTATTGCCTGCGCCGCTTGCATGACTTCTTTTAGCCGCCGTTGCCTAAGTTTTCAAAAAACTTGTTGAGCAAGGCCGAAAGCTCCTGATAAACACCTTGGATTTGGGATAAAACTGGGTCAATAGGACTTATTTTCTCAAGCGTAATTTTCCAAAGTTCCACTAAAACTGGCTCCGCCCAGTCGATCGTAGCGTGCAGCCTAAGGGTGACTTGCGCCCTTGCAATTGCGTCCCACTCGATTAAATGCGCACGCAAAAGGTCAGTTTTTTCAACATAAAGCTGGGCGTGGGGGGCCAGTGCGGGCACCACTGTGGCGATTTTGGGTGCATTAACATAAAGTAAAGCCGCGACAACCCCAATGCCCAAGCATAAAAAGAAACTGGGCCAAAAGGAGCTTTCTTTTTTTGTCGCCGGTATTTTTTGCAACAGGGGTTTTTCGGAGTTTTGCGATGATTTCGTAGTTTCAGTTTCAGGTGTGGCGGGGTGCCGGTTTTCGCCAAAAGCCTCGACGTGGGTCAGGGTGTGGCTTGCGGCGGGCCTTATGGGCATTTTCTCGGGGGCTGGTGCTTGTAGGCCCA
>DPZQ01000131.1 GCA_003536295.1 Rhodobacter sp.
GTCGTTCCAATGGAAGAGATGAACCTACATTTTACAGGTGACTTCCATGCTATCACCTCTGCGCACAATCTTCTGTCCGCCATGATCGATAATCATATATATTGGGGCAATTCGCTCAACATCGATGCGCGCCGTATCATGTGGCGCCGTGTTATGGACATGAATGACCGCGCCTTGCGTGATATTGTTGTCAATCTTGGTGGTGTGTCGAATGGTTTCCCACGTCAAACAGGGTTTGATATCACCGTCGCATCAGAAGTTATGGCTATCTTGTGCCTCTCAAATGACTTGGACGATTTGCAAAAACGCTTAGGCGACATAGTCGTCGCCTATACACGTGAGAAAAAGCCAATCTATTGCCGCGACATCAAAGCTGACGGCGCGATGACTGTTTTGCTTAAAGACGCGATGCAGCCAAATCTTGTGCAAACTTTGGAAAACAACCCAGCCTTCGTGCATGGGGGTCCTTTTGCCAACATCGCGCATGGCTGTAACTCAGTTATTGCGACCAAAACTGCTCTAAAGCTGGGCGATTATGTGGTGACCGAAGCTGGATTTGGGGCCGATTTGGGCGCTGAAAAATTCTTTGATATCAAATGTCGCAAGGCGGGCCTTAAACCTTCTGCAACAGTTCTTGTTGCGACAGTGCGTGCAATGAAAATGAACGGCGGCGTGGCAAAGGCTGATTTGGGCGCTGAAAATGTTGATGCGGTCAAAAATGGCTGCGCTAACTTGGGCCGCCACATTGCCAACGTTAAAAGCTTTGGCGTTCCTGTTGTTGTAGCTATCAACCATTTCTACTCGGATACGGACGCTGAAGTTGAAGCAGTTAAGGCCTATGTCGCAGGTCAAGGTGCTGAGGCGATCTTGTGCAAGCACTGGGCGAATGGCTCGGCTGGGATCGAAGATCTGGCACGTAAAGTGGTTGAGATGGCCGAGTCAGGTGTCGCTAATTTCGCGCCTATCTATCCGGATGCGATGCCGCTTTTGGAAAAAATCGAAACGATTGCGAAAAAAATCTACCACGCAAAAGACATTTCAGCCCCGGCATCGATTGTTGCCCAGCTTAAAACATGGGAAGCTGAAGGATACGGTGATTTGCCCGTCTGTATGGCAAAAACACAATATTCCTTCACAACGGATCCAACCGTTCGTGGCGCGCCAACTGGCCATACGATCGGCGTACGCGAAGTGCGGCTCTCGGCAGGTGCTGGGTTTATCGTCGCCATCTGCGGCGAGATCATGACGATGCCTGGTCTGCCAAAAGTACCCTCGGCTGAAGTCATTCGTTTGAATGATGTGGGCAATGTTGAAGGTTTGTTCTAAGTAATTTTTTGGCCGCCCGTTTTTTGGGGCGGCCCTTTTCATTTTTTAGGAGTATTTTATGTCTGCCCATATCATCGATGGCAAAGCCTTTGCTGCAAACGTTCGGGCACAAGTGTCTACGCATATTGTAGCCATTAAAGCGCAAAGCGGTAAAATTCCGGGATTGGCTGTGGTTTTGGTGGGTGAAGATCCTGCCTCGCAGGTCTATGTTGGGGCCAAAGGCAAGCAAACCGTTGAAGTGGGCATGAATAGTTATGAGCATAAACTTCCTGCGGACACGTCGGAAGCTGACTTGCTTGCCATTGTAGCTAAATTAAATAATGACCCTAACGTGCACGGAATTCTGGTGCAATTACCGCTTCCTAAACATTTGAACTCTGACTTGGTGATCAATTCGATTGATCCTGCCAAAGATGTAGACGGGTTCCATATTTCGAATGTGGGTTTGTTAAGTACTGGACAAAAGGCGATGGTGCCATGCACGCCGCTGGGTAGTTTGATGATGCTGCGGGACTATCACGGGTCTCTTTCAGGTATGAATGCTGTGGTGGTTGGGCGCTCAAATATAGTGGGCAAACCTATGGCACAGTTGTTGCTTGGCGATAGCTGCACCGTCACAATAGCGCATTCGCGCAGCCGTGACTTGGCGCAAATTTGCAAAAGTGCAGATATTTTGGTGGCCGCTGTTGGTCGCCCCGAAATGATCACTGGCGACTATATTAAACCTGGTGCGACGGTGATTGATGTGGGCATTAATCGGATTGAACGCGACGGTAAGAACAAGCTTGTGGGCGACGTGCATTATGAAAGTGCTGCCGCCATTGCGGGGGCTATCACGCCTGTGCCCGGTGGTGTGGGACCGATGACAATTGCTTGTTTGCTGGCTAATACGTTGACGGCCTTTTGTCGTGCGAATGGTTTTGATGAACCTGTCGGCTTGACGGCCTAAGCCAACTTTTCACTAAATGATCAAAAGCCAGGGCCTTGCGGGCCCTTGCCCTTTTGGAGCGTGGGCTTTATGCCGAAGTGATGAAAATCTTATTTCTTGGCGACGTAATGGGGCGGGCAGGGCGGCAGGCGATTACAAATCGGCTGCCTGGGCTGCGTGCGGATTGGGCTTTAGATTTTGTGGTGGTGAACGGTGAAAACGCCAGTGCGGGTGCTGGTCTAACGCCTGCGCATGCCAAAGATCTTTTGGCGGCAGGGGCCGACTGTGTGACGCTTGGTGATCATTCTTTTGACCAAAAAGATATGCTGCAATTTATTGAAACTGAACCTCGCATTTTACGTCCCTTAAACTACGCCAAGGGCGCTCCTGGCAAAGGGGCGCGGCTGTTTACCGCTACACAAGGGCGCAAGATTTTGGTGATGCAGGGTCTCGGGCAAGTTTTCATGAAACGACCCTTTGACGATCCTTTTTCGGCCATCGATACGGTATTGCGTGCGCACCCTTTGGGGGGGGTCGCGCATGCTTCACTTGTGGATATGCATTGCGAGGCGACGTCAGAAAAGATGGCCATGGGCCATTGGTGCGACGGGCGTACAAGTTTGGTGGTGGGGACGCACACCCATGTGCCAACGAGCGATGCGCAGATTTTAAACAAAGGGACTGCGTATCTGACAGATGCGGGGATGTGCGGGGACTACGACTCTGTTATTGGGATGGAAAAGGCTGAGCCAATGCGCCGCTTTATCACGGGCATGCCCAAAGCCCGTTTTGAACCTGCGGCCGGTGAGGCTACGCTTTGCGGCGTTTAT
>DPZQ01000216.1:0-1727 GCA_003536295.1 Rhodobacter sp.
CCTTGGATTTGCGCAGCAAGCGCCGCTTTTTCAATTCGGCGGCGAATTATGTATAGTTCGCGCTCAAACTCATCTTCGTCGATGTGTTTTTCGCAGCGGATCAGGATTTGTTCGATCTCGGGCCGGGTGGCATTGGCTTTATCCCCCAAAACCGATATATTAACAGGCACATGGCGCCAGCCATAGATATAATGGCCCATGCGCAGCACTTCAGTTTCCACGATTGTGCGGCACAGCTCTTGTGCGCCAAAGTCCGTACGCGGTAAAAATACCTGCCCCACGGCAAGACGTTTTTTCAGATCAGGCTCGTGGCCCGTGCGGCGGACTTGGTCATGAAAAAAGTGTTGGGGAATTTGAACGTGAATGCCCGCCCCATCGCCTGTTTTGCCATCGGCATCAACCGCACCGCGGTGCCAAACGGCTTTGAGCGCCGCGATGCCATTCTCTACAACTTTACGCGACGCTTTCCCCGACAAAGACACCACAAGCCCAACACCGCAAGAGGCGTGCTCATCTTCAGCCTTATAAAGACCATTGGCATCAAGCCAAGCACGCTTGGCTTCGTGGTCGCGGACCCAAGCTTCATCATAAATTGTCATGGCTTTGTGCCTCCGTAGTGTCAGTCGGAATTAAAAATTGTGCCTTGACGGCATTGCAGCCAAAAAGCGGCTTATTGGATAAAAAGCCATTATCTGATGGTTCCAAAAATTTGATGGGACGATCTTCGACTGCAATCCATTCGTCGTCCCCAAAATTCCATTTCGAGGGTCCCGAAAAAAACATGCGCCATTTAGGGCTTATGAACTCTGTCCCCACGGCTTGACGCAAAAGCTTGCCCGAACGGTCAGTTTCATAGAAGGAAAAGTTGGTTTCCTTTAACGACACCCCATCAATCGCCAGGTCCGCGCCTGTTAGCTGATCAAAGCCCGTGACGCGGGTCTCTTCGCCATTGTCTTTGGTCAGGTTGAAGTCAAAACTGTCAACACCGCTCAAAAGCTCTGTGAATGAGGCAGGGTCGACGGGATTTGCGTCAAGCAATTGCACGCTGGGCGGAAAGAAATCTTGGCTTTCCAGCCATTGGCCCTCGGTATCGATCCGCGAAAGGTAAAAAATCCCCTCCGCGTCGAAATCAGCGCGCCATTGATCGCCTTTTGCGTCGCCCATGCAAGTATAGTGATGCGAGACGTGGCACTCAAGCGTCTGAACAGTGAGAAAGGCTTTGCAGCCCAAAGGCGGCGTGAAATTGCCCGCCAATGCCGCGCCTGTCCCTGCAAGGCCCACACAAAATCCTAAAATGATTGTTTTATCGGTCATGGCTATTCTGCCGCAACTTGCGCCGAGGCGCTTATATAAGCCAGCATAGCATCCGCAGCTTCGCGCCCGTCGCGAATGGCCCAAACCACAAGGCTTGCACCGCGAACGATATCACCCGCAGCAAAGACGCCGTCCATATTGGTGGCATGGGTTTGGAAATGCGCTTTGATGGTGCCCCAGCGGGTCACTCCAAGGTCGGGTGTTTGCCATTGCTCTGGCAGAGCTTCGGGCTCAAATCCAAGTGCGGTGATCACCAGATCGGCAGGCTCTAGATAGTCGGCATTGTCTATAACTTCGGGCATTTGACGCCCCGAAGCGTCGGGCGCGCCCAACCGCATACGTTGTACCACCACAGCTGCGACACGGTCTTTGCCCGCAAAAGCACTCGGAGTGGTAAGCCAGACAAATTCAAC
>DPZQ01000216.1:1846-5061 GCA_003536295.1 Rhodobacter sp.
CCACCGATGACAACCACACGTTTACCCTTGGCGTTAAAAGTGCCGTCTTCATAGGCGGCCACATTGTCACCAAAGCTGATGCGATTAGAGACGGTCAGATAGTCAAGTGCAGGCACCAAGCCAGACAGGTCGACGCCGGGAGCCACAATATCGCGGGCTTTATAAACGCCCGTTGCAATCAAAATCGCATGGTGTTTTTCACGCAAAGCGGCAAAGCTGACATCCACGCCAACATTACAATTTTGTACAAATTCAACGCCCGCTTCCTGCAGCTGCGCGATCCGTTTCATTACAACGGGTTTTTCAAGTTTGAAGCCCGGGATCCCATAGGTCAAAAGGCCGCCCGCACGGTCATAGCGGTCATAGACTGTGACCTTTATCCCCGCGCGGGTTAAAACGTCGGCGGCCGACAGACCCGCAGGGCCCGCGCCGATGATGCCCACCGTTTCGGACTGGGTGGATGTCGCGGTGATGGGTTTCACCCAGCCATTTTCCCAAGCCAGATCGGTTAGATATTTTTCAACGGCCCCAATAGTCACAGTACCGTGACCTGATTGCTCGATAACGCAATTACCTTCGCACAGACGATCTTGTGGGCAGATGCGGCCACAGATTTCGGGAAATGTATTGGTAGCTTGCGACAGCTCATACGCCTCTTGTAGGCGACCCTCGGCGGTCATGCGTAGCCAGTCGGGGATATTATTGTGCAACGGACAGTGGCTTTGACAATAAGGCACGCCACATTGGCTGCAACGACCTGACTGCTCTGCCGCCTTTGAGGCGGCAAAGTCGCGATAAATCTCATCGAAATCCGAGGTGCGCAAATTGGGCGCACGCTTTTCAGGCGTTTGCTTTTCAACGGTTACAAATTTCAGCATAGATTGCTTTGCCATTTAGGTGCCCCTTAATTCTAGGTTCTGCAACTTCTACTGAGGTCGCAAAAAGAATAAAAGGCAGTACACGTTACCTATTTTGTTATTTTTTAACCAAAGAGGGTGCCTTTGACAATTATTTTTTTATTTTTAGGTCAGTAATGCATACATAATCGTCTAAAACCCCAACAAAAGCGTAACCAAGGCCAAAGAACCAATACCGATTCGCCACCAACCAAAAAGTGAAAACCCGTGATTCGAGACGAAATTAAGCAACCATTTGACAACCAAGCCCCCCGCCACAAAGGCCATCACAAAACCCACCGCAATATCGCTTAGGGCACTGGCATCCAAAAGAGTACGATTTTTATAAAGGTCATAGGCAAAGGCCCCAGCCATCGTAGGCATCGACAAAAAAAACGAGAACTCAGCTGCCGCACGCCGACTGGCCCCTAACATCAACGCACCCACGATCGTCGCTCCCGACCGTGACACGCCGGGCACCATCGCCAAACATTGGATCACCCCGATTTTAAAAGCCATCATTGGCGAAAAGCGCATAGCCTGATCATGCACTGGCCGTGCGGCCAAACGATCTGCGAACAGCAACACGATACCCCCCAAAATCAGAGTGCTCGCAATCAATATCGGCGTTTCAAACAAAACGGATTTGATGAAATCATGCGCCGCCACACCAATCACCACAGCTGGCAAAAAGGCAATTAAAACTGCCCCAATAAAGCGGCGAGCTTGAGGATCATTGGGGGCAGCCGTCACTATGCCCCAAAGCTTGGCCGCGTAAACGGTTAAAACTGCCAAAACGGCCCCCAGTTGGATCACCACCTCAAAGGTCTTTCCAGCGCTTTCAAAGTCTAGAAAATGCCCAGCCAACAGCAAATGCCCCGTGGAGGAAACAGGGATAAACTCAGTCAACCCCTCCAAAAGCCCTAATAGGGCCGCAACAATGGTTGATGTTTCGGCCATTATTTTCCCTGACTTTAACGTAGATTTTTAGCTGAACCTTTAATCGCCGCATATTGCCCAGAGGGGCGGTATTGCCACATATATTCAGGCAAAACCGCACTGATTGTGGCCGGCGAAATCCCCAAGTCGCCAAACCCTTTGGCCGTGGGCGACACAACATTATCTTTGGACAGATTGATTAATTGATCTTGGGTCACGGCGGGGTTCATGATCAAACCACCCGACAAAAGCTGGAGCGCATCAAAACCAAAGGCCATTAGACGGGCGATGAAATGAGGGATGTTTAGAATAAGGCGTTTACGCTCAATCACCACCAGCATTTGCTGCATCAGGGTGCGGAAACTTGCAACCTCGGGGCCACCAAGCTCATAGATACCGCCAGCAGCTGTGCCCAAAATGCCCAGACCGGCGGCTTTGGCAACATCACCAACATAGGCGGGTTGAAACAGCGTTTCTGCACCAACCAAAGGTAAAATCGGACCCATGCGTGACATGGCGGCAAAACGGTTAAAGAATTGATCTTCATTGCCAAACAAAACCGACGGTCGCAAAATCATAGCTTGCGGAAAGGACGCTAGAACTAAGGCCTCCCCCTGTGCCTTTGATCGGGCATATTTGCTTTTGGACTGTGCGTCCGCTCCAATGGCCGACAGATGCACCATGCGCGCCACACCCTCTTCTTGGGCGATGCGCGCAATGCGCCCAGCCCCTTCGGCTTGCACCACGTCAAATCGGTTCTTGCCACTTTGCACCAAAAGGCCAACGCAGTTCACAACCACATCTGCCCCCTTCGCCGCAGCCCGCACCGAGGCATCATTGCGGATATTGCACAAGACAGGCTCAACCTGCCCAACGGCCCCGTAAGGCTTTACAAAAAGCGCTTCATTGGGGTGACGCACAGCTACACGCACGCGCCATCCTTCTTTCGCCATACGTTGAGCGATGTAACGCCCCACAAAACCAGAGCCACCGTAGATAGTTACCAAATTGTTCATCTGTGCGCCTTTAGGGTGTTGCCTTTGCACTTTCATAACTTTGTCACGCGAGGCAAACAAGCCGCAAACCGCCTTCAATTTGTATCTTGCCGTTGACAGCGCTATTTGACACGATTAGACGCACTAAATCACCTGGCCCAGGTGGCGGAATTGGTAGACGCGCACGGTTCAGGTCCGTGTGCCGCAAGGCGTGGAGGTTCGATTCCTCTTCTGGGCACCATCTGTTCAAGATAACTTATTGATTTTCCTTCGAGGTTTACTTCAGGAGGATCACTCGTTGTCACACATTCCGTACACAATATGTCGCCACGGCATGATTTATTATAACCGTCGTGTGCCAAAACACGCAGTTTCTGCCTATGGT
>DPZQ01000174.1 GCA_003536295.1 Rhodobacter sp.
ACGCGCCAAGAGCTGCGCCCGCCCCTCTTGCGTGACGCAACGCGCGACGACCGTAAGATTATGCGTCTCGCCCACAATGATGATCTAGCACACGACGCCAAAATCACGCTCGTCGGTGGGGACTATCGGTCCAAAACATGAATAAAAGCTTAATTTTTCTGACTTCTAACTTGCACAATTCGCATGGCAAGCCATTCCCTTAGCGCATGACGGCAATACCAAAGAGGACGAGCCAAGCCCCCACTCCACCTGCTAAGAAGGCATCAGCCAAAAGGAAAATGGCCCTGTTTTAACGGCTTTTTAAAAGAATTATTCTAGCCCAAACAGTCAGCGCTGCCGATCATGTGTTGCGGGCAGTCACGGATCGTCAATTACAAGACCCAGGCATGACCCACAGCAATTTTCGCGCCCAACAACTTGAGCAAATTGCAAGATTCCGCCTCGCGATTCAGGCGAGTGTCCCTGTCTCCGGGCGAAACTTTGGATAGAAAGCAGCTTAATCAATCTTTTCTAGTGCCCACGCTTTGGGGTCTTGTGAATTTTTTAGTAATTTACAAATGCCCCTACTCGGCTGCCTAATGGCGCGCTATACCACCCTGTTCGTATAGGAAAAGCGCAATGCCCCAAAACACACCTCCCTTTTCACAAACGGACCCCACCCCGATTGCGGGACGCTGGATTGCGATGTCAGCGCTTTTGGTCGCCAATTTCATGAACCTGGTCGATGTGACGATTGTGAATGTGGCCATCCCGTCGATCCAGCAGGCCTTTGGGGCCAATGACAGTCAAATTGAATGGGTCATCGCCATCTACATGCTTACCTTTGCTCTGCTACTTTTGCCCAGCGGACGCATGGGCGATGTGTTTGGTAAACGTCAGATGTTTGTGGCGGGTGTGACGGTCTTTACACTTGGATCTGCGCTTTGTGGGATGGCAGGTTCTATCAACCTGCTGATTTTTGCGCGGATGTTTCAAGCTTTGGGCGGCGCGATGATGACACCGCAAATCTTGGCCATGGTGCCCATTTTATTTCTCCCAAAAGAACGCGGCGCGGTATTTGCGCTTTTTGGCCTGACCGCTGGCATGGCCTCGGTTGCGGGCCCGCCTTTGGCGGGTGTTTTGATTCATGCCGATGTTTGGGCCTTAGGCTGGCGACCTATCTTTTTGGTCAATGTGCCTGTGGGTGTGATCGCAATTTTGGCCGCCCTGCGCTATGGCCCCAAAACCACCACCAATCGCGGTGGTGCGATTGACGGGGTGGGCATTTTGCTGGCTACCACTACTCTTTTGTTACTTTTATTTCCACTGATAGAGGGGCGTCAACTGGGCTGGCCCCTTTGGTGCTATGCGCTACTGCTGGCTGCCGCCCCTATGGGATTAGCCTTTCTTAAATGGGAAAACCGCCGCGCAGCACAAGGGCTGGCGCAGCTTTTGCCCGTGCGGTTACTGGGAAATATGGATTATCTGTTAGGCACGGGGCTTGCTGCTTTGCTGTTTGCGGGCATTCCAGGTTTCTTTTTGATTTGGGCCGTGACTTTGCAATCGGGCAATGGCCTTAGCGCTTTGCAATCGGGGCTGACCACCATGCCGTTTCCTGTTGGGGTTTTGCTGGCCTCGATCCTTTCGGGTCGGCTTGGCAATCGGCGACCAAGGCTGCGCATCTCAGCAGGGGCGGTGCTTTTGGCCCTGGGGGTTGCGGGCATCTATGTAGCACTGCCCAACGGTGGCGCGCCAATGGTGCGCTCGGCCTATATTTTGCCGCTGATGATCGCGGGTCTGGGCTTAGGATCAGCCATTTCGCCGTTGTTTCAAACTGTTTTGTTCAACGTTAGCCCACAAGAAACGGGATCAGCCTCGGGGGCGCTGCAGGCGTTTCAACAGGTAGGCGGTGCGTTGGGGTTGGCCATTATGGGCGAGATTTTCTTTTCAAGCTTGCATGAATCGATGAAAACGGGAACGAGTTTGCTGGGGGCCTATGCATCGGCTCTTTCACAAGGTTTGATTTTTTGCATCTGCGTCTTTTTGCTTTTAGCGGCTTTGGTGTGGCGTTTGCCAAAACCGCAGCTGCAAAAACATTAGGCGCCATATATAATTTTAAAATAAAAATTGTCCTTATTTTTAACTCACTTTTTTAATATGCACTTTCGGACAGACCCCAATGGCACGCGGTTTGTGCTTTCAAGTGGCGTTCGAGCAACCCATCACGCGGAGCAATTTTGCTTGCCAAGTTTCACTTTGCGCGATTAGGATCCAAAGACTCGAAGGCGCTGGCGAACTGCTCCTGCAAAGATCGGACATATTTTGGCCCAAATCTCCCAAAAAACCAGCTATATCGCCGAGAAGCTGATCACTACATTGGTGATTGGTGTGACAATCGGCGCGGTCATGGCGATGGCCAGCAATCTGTTTGTTGAAGGCGTGATGGCCCTGACCCGTTGGCGCAGCAGTCAAACTCTACTTTGGCCCCAGCTTTGGGCAGGTTTCTCGCCCTATCCGCTTTTGTGGCTTATAATAACTGCGGCTTTGCTAATTGCCTTGCGCAAGGCTTTAGGGCTTAACCGTTGGGCGGGCCCCGCTGATAGTATTTTGGCAGCGCATAATATCGAAAATAATTTAGATGTCAAAACGGGCATCGGCTCGACTATTGCGGCCTTTATCTCGGTTGGCGGGGGGGCTGCAGTTGGCCAATATGGGCCCTTGGTGCATTTTGGCGCGTCACTTGGGGCCTTTATGCGCCGCATCAGCAAATCACGTATGGCCAATGATGTTTTCATCGGATGCGGCGTTGCGGGAGCGATTGCCGCGGGGTTTAACGCGCCTTTAGCGGGCATCGTTTTCGCGCATGAGGCGGTGCTGCGTCATTTCTCGATGCGCTCAATCGCGCCCATTACGCTCAGTGCAACGACGGCTGCGGGCATAAGCCGTTGGGGCCTGGGCGATAGGCATGCGCTCTCGCTTTCTGTGGTACCCGAGACATTAGTTAGTTTGGTGGGGCCTTTGATCTTGGGCGGACTGATCTTTGGGCTTTTGGCGGTGGTGTTTATGGTGGCGCTGCGGCAAACTGCACGTTGGTCGCAAAAAAGCGGGATGACGGCGGCGCATTTGATTGTGTTGGGTGCAGTGGGCTGCGGGCTGATTGGCGGATTTGTACCGCAGGTCTTGGGTCTGGGCACGGCTACGATTTTAGAGATGACGTGGCAAAACCACTCTGTACAATTTTTAGCCTTGCTGATGCTGGCAAAAATGGCGGCCAGCGCCTTTTGCATTGGCACGGGTGTTTTTGGTGGCGTTTTTTCCCCTGCCCTATTTGTGGGGGCAGCCGGCGGCGCGTTGGTGGCTATTTTTTTATCAACATTGGGTTTTGCAGTCAGCACCGCCACGATGGTTATCTGCGGGATGGCAGCAGTATCGGCATCGGTGATCGGTGCGCCGATTGCGGCGGTGCTGATCGTATTAGAGCTGACAACCTCCTATGAAATGGCGGTTGCGGCGGCGATTGCGGTGGCGGTATCTGCGCTTTTATCCAATTTGCTGTTGGGCTATTCTTTCTTTGATCGCCAGCTTTTGGATCGCGGGATAGATATCTCAATGGGACGAGGGCATTTGGCACTGTCGCAAATGCCGCTTTCGGCGCTGATGGTGCAAGATTACATGACCATAGCCCCCCATGACTCTGTGCAAGAGGTGCGGTTGCGTTTGTCCAATAATGGTCAGACTGAGGCCTATTGCCTCTCGCCAGAGGGGCAGCTTTTGGGCAAAGCCGAACTAGCCTATCTAATCGCTCTTAGCCCCGAGGTTAAAATTTCTGAGCATATTGATCGCAGCCCTTTGGTTTTGTCTCAAACCTCCTCGGTGCAATCGGCGTTAACCAAATTGGCGCGGTTTGTGGGGGAAAGCGTGCCGGTTATCGACCAAAGCACGGGTGTTTTGAAGGGAGTTGTGTTCGAATCAAGCCTGTTTCACGCATTCCTTGACACGCAAAACCAGATGACTGCGATTGAGCGCGGCGCGGTTTAGGTGCACCAAAAACGGCGTCAGGTGAAAAGGATCTTAAAATTCAACGCCCTTTTGGCCTTTAATGCCAGCGCGAAACGGGTGCTTAATCAAGGTCATTTCTGTGGCCAGATCTGCCAGCTCAATCAAACTATCTTTCGCATTGCGCCCTGTCAGCACCACATGGGTTAGGGGGGGCTTTTCCTCGGCTAAAAAGCGCGTCACCTCAGCTATATCTAGGTAATCATAGCGCAAGGCGATATTAATTTCATCCAGCAAGACCATTTTAATTTTATCATCGCGAATCAATTCTTTGGCCTTTTCCCAGCCCGCTTGGGCCAACTCAATATCGCGGGCACGGTCTTGGGTCTCCCATGTGAACCCCTCCCCCATGGCGTGAAACTGGCACAGGTGGGCAAAATTTTCTTCAATCAAACGTCTTTCACCAGTGTCCCAAGCCCCTTTAATAAATTGCACCACCGCCGAGGGCATCTGATGCGCGATGCAACGCAAAATCATGCCAAAGCCCGACGAAGATTTGCCCTTGCCCGCGCCCGTATGCACGATGATCAATCCTTTTTCGCCCGACTTGGCTGCCATGATCTTATCACGCGCAGCCTTCTTCTTGACCATCTTACTGGCGTGGCGCGCATCGTCATTTGGGGCTATTATGGCGTCGGTGTCGTTTTGGGCTGTCATGTGACGTTCCTCATCCTTGACAAGGGGGGGGTTCGTGCCTCAGGTGAGGCGGCTGGTTCCTGTCATACGACAGGCGAAGAGGGAATGCGACGGGATTTGCACATTTTTGTAATATTCCAAATGCAGCCGCCCCCGCGACCGTGACCGAAGAGGACCTAATGCCACTGACCAATAGGTTGGGAAGGCGGGAACCAAGGGGCAAGCCCCACTTCGCAAGCCGGGAGACCTGCCAGCAAAACGAGACGGGCGAACGGGGTGTTTCGCGACCAAAGTGCAGTGCGCTGCCTATGGCCCGACCCCCATTGAAAGTAGGGCATGACAACAAGATTGCACATTTGCATCACCTGTAAAAAAGGTGAAATAGATCCAGACCCAAACGCGGCCCACGCTGGGGCGCGGCTGTATGCGGCGCTTTGTGCACAAGCACGCAACCAAGTGCTGCCGCAAGATTTGCAAATCCTACCCGTTGAATGCCTGTCTGCGTGCAATAATGGCTGTGCTGTCGCTTTGTCATCGCCGCGAAAATGGGGCTATGTCTATGGACATATGTCCGCTGAAACCGACACGGTCGATATTTTAGACGGTGCGGTCAAATATACACTTTCCCCCGACGGTATAGTGCCTTGGCGCGAACGTCCTGTACAGTTTCGCAAGCAAAGCCTTGCGCGAATTCCCCCAATGGAGCAAAAATGACTGATCTTGCCAAAATTCCCGTTACCATTATCACTGGCTTTTTGGGCGCGGGTAAAACCACGCTCATCAGCCATTTGATGCGCAATCCACAGGGCAAACGATTGGCAGTTTTGGTCAATGAGTTTGGTACGTTGGGGGTTGATGGGGCCATCCTAAAGGCCTGCGCCGACGAAAACTGCCCTTTGGAAAATATTATCGAGCTGGCAAACGGCTGCATCTGTTGTACAGTTGCTGATGATTTCATCCCCACGATCGAAGCTTTGATGGCACTGCCACAGAGGCCTGACCATATCTTGATAGAGACCTCGGGTCTGGCATTGCCAAAACCGTTGCTAAAAGCGTTTGAGTGGCCCGCCATCCGCTCGCGTGTCACGGTTGACGGTGTTATCGCTTTGGCCGATGCTGAAGCGGTGGCGGCTGGGCGTTTTGCCCCTGATGTCGCCGCCGTTGACGCCCAGCGCGCCCAAGATCCAAGCCTTAACCATGAAACCCCTTTGTCCGAAGTGTTCGAAGATCAAATTCTTTGTGCCGATCTAGTGCTTTTGTCTAAGGTTGATCTGGTCAGTCTCGCAGATTTGGCCAAAGCGCAAGAAACGATCAAAGCCGAAATGCAGCGCCCCGTGCCTATCTTGAACATGACCGAAGGCCATATTGATCCGCGCTTGATCTTGGGGCTGAATGCGGCGGCGGAAAATGATTTAGCGGCGCGCCCCTCGCATCACGATGGGCATGACGATCACGAGCATGATGACTTCGACACGGTGGTGATAAGTCTGCCCGAGGTGCAAGATGTGGATGCCCTGCATGAAAAGATTATCCGCCTTGCGCGCGAACAACATATTTTGCGCGTTAAAGGTTATGTGGCGGTAACGGGCAAACCCATGCGATATTTGCTGCAAGCCGTAGGTGAGCGGGTGCGCGGTCAGTTTGATCAGCCTTGGGGTGACGCCTTGCGCACCACGCAATTGGTCGTGATCGCCGAACATGATCATATCAACCTTGACGCAATTCACGCTTTGTTAGCGGATTAACCCATGCATGTCGTCTTTCGCGAAAGCCACGGGCTTGAGGAAACGGATACTCCCTTTGATCTGGGGCAGTCGCCCGCAGATATTGTGGTCTTGTCTTTTTCTGACAGCGACCTTGGGGCTTTCGCGGCAGGCTGGACACGCGGCAAAGCCACACTGCCAACCACTCGGTTGGCCAATCTGGTCGCACTGCGCCATCCTTTGTCCGTGGATACCTATCTTGAGGCCACGCTGTCACAGGCCAAAGGCATCTTGATCCGGCTGATCGGGGGTGAAGCCTATTGGCCCTATGGGCTGGCCGCCGTGCAAGACTTGGCACGGCGCAAAGGCATAGCTTTGGCGGTTTTACCAGCTGACGGGCGCGAAGATCCGCGTCTTGATGCGCTGTCAACCCTGCCAATATCGACACTGCGGCGCCTGAGCGCGCTTTGTGATGCGGGCGGTGCGATTGCCGCCCAAGCTGCACTTTCGCAACTGGCCTTGGCGGCGGGCCTTTATGCGGGGCCCGTGATGGGGGAGAAGACCGTGCCGGATTGCGGCTGGTATGCGCCCCAAGAGGGCGTGATCGCCCCTCCCCCCTTTGCAACTGCGCCTTTGGTATTAGTGAGTTTTTATCGTAGCTATGTCACCTCGGCTGATACGGCCACGATTGATACGCTGATTTTAACCCTGCGCGCGCAGGGCTTTGCCGCCTATGGTCTTTTTGTCCCAAGCCTTAAAGCCGCAGGGGCAACCACCTTTATCGCTCAAGCCTTTGCTCATTGGCCCCCCTGTATTGTCATCAATGCCACTGCGTTTTCAGCCAAATCCGGCCAAGGGACCACGCCCCTTGATGGAGCTGGCGTGCCTATCTTTCAAATTGCCCTTTCTACCGCGCGGCGCAAAGACTGGGCCAGCGCCGAGCGGGGCCTATCACCCGCTGATCTGGCAATGCATGTGGTCTTGCCAGAAGTGGATGGGCGTATTTTTGCGGGCATCGCCAGCTTTAAATCCCCAATTAAACGCGACCCTGATCTTGAATTCTCGCGGTTTGCACATCGCGCTGATGCGGAACGTATCACAGCCATAGTCGCCCGCGTTAAGGCTTGGTATGATTTGGGCCAGACATCACCCTCGCAGCGCAAGCTCGCGTTGGTTTTGTCAACCTATCCCGGACGGGCGCATAATTTGGCCCATGCGGTCGGGCTTGATGCGCTGGCTTCGGTTGAGAGACTGGTGACTGATTTGGCGCAAGCGGGCTATGACACGGGCGCGCCTGAAGTTGTTCCATCCAATGGGCTAGGGGAAAGGCTTTTGCATCAGCGCCTCAGCTGGCCCCTTAGCGCCTATCTCACTGCGCTTAAGGCACTGCCCCAAGCCCAGCGCGACATACTTTACACCGCTTGGGGCCCCCCTGAAGAAGACCCTGCCGTTCAAGACGGGTCTTTTGCCTTTGCGGCTTTGACGCAGGGTAATATGCTCATCGCCCTTCAGCCCGAGCGCGGCGACGTCACCGCGCGCGACGATCAATATCATGATCTGGCGCGTGTGCCTTGTCATGGGTATGTGGCCTTTTATCTGTGGCTGCGCGCACGCCAGATCGCTGCTTTAGTGCATATGGGTGCGCATGGCACGTTGGAATGGCTGCCGGGCAAGGCTGTGGCCCTATCACAAGCCTGCTGGCCCGAGATTTTGCTGGGCCCCTGCCCAGTGATTTATCCGTTCATCGTCAATGATCCGGGCGAAGCGGCCCAAGCCAAACGCCGGCTTGGTGCAGTAACCTTGGGGCATATCCCCCCGCCACTGCGCAGCACTTCTTTGCCCTTGTCGCTCGAACGGCTAGAGCGGTTGCTTGACGAATATTCTACCGCCGACGGCCTTGACCCTGCGCGCCGTGATAGGTTGGTCGATGCTATCCGTGTCGAGGCCAGCGCCGCAGGGGTGAATGCGGATTTGGGTTTAGCCGATGACGCCTCTCCCGCCGAGGCGATCACCCGCATTGACCGTTTCGTTTGCGACATCAAAGAAAGCCAATATGGCGATGGGTTGCATATTTATGGCCAAAGCGCGGGCGAGACCGAGGGGCTTTTGACCGCCCTAGCCGGGCGTTTTGTAGCCCCCGGCCCTGCAGGCTCGCCCTATCGGGGGCGCACGGATGTTTTGCCCACGGGGCGCAATCTTTATTCAGTTGACCCTAGGTCCGTCCCCTCACGCGGGTCTTACGCCCAAGGGATCAAACTCGCACAAGAATTGGTGCGGCGGCATTTACAAGAACAGGGCGATTATCCGCGCTCGGTTGTGGTTGATCTTTGGGGCTCGGCCACAATGCGCACCGCGGGCGAAGAATTTGCTATGGCGCTGCATCTGGCGGGGCTGGAACCGCGCTGGGACGCGGACTCTGAGCGCGTCTCGGGGTTTGAGATCACGCCCTTGGCCCTTTTAGGACGTCCGCGCATTGATGTGACCTTGCGCATCTCGGGCCTGTTTCGCGATGTGTTCCCAAGCCTTGCACAATTGTTTGAGGCAGGGGCCGCCGCTTTGGCCCAGCGCGACGAAACCTCGTCGGACAATCCCTATATCGCCAAAGGGCATCGTGTCTTTGGCCCCAAACCCGGGCTTTACGGCATGGGTATGACCAAGGCGCTTGACGATTACTCGGATCAAGGGCGCCTTGATGCGGGGCAAGCGTGGATGGCGGCCTCGGAATGGGCGCTTGATGCGCAAGGTGCCTCTGTGCAAGACCGCAGTGGGCTAGAGGCGCGACTTTTGGGTAGCGACGCTTTTGCCCATGTGCAAGATTTGATCGAAACAGATCTGTTGCTGGCCTCGGACTATGCCAGCCATGAGGGCGGCTTTGCCAGTGCAGTGGCAGCACTTGGTGGCCAGACCCCCGAGCTTTATCATATTGACGCGACCGATCCTAAGGCCCC
>DPZQ01000073.1 GCA_003536295.1 Rhodobacter sp.
TTTGCCGCACAGGCATTCGTAATCTTTGATCGGACCAAAGATACGCGCACAAAATAGGCCGTCACGTTCGGGTTTGAACGTGCGGTAGTTGATAGTTTCGGGCTTCTTAATCTCACCATATGACCAAGACAAAATCCTCTCTGGCGATGCCAGAGAGATTTTTATTTCGTCAAATGTTTTAACCGGAGCCACTGGGTTAAACGGGTTTGTACTAAGTTCCTGGTTCATTTTGCGTCCTTCAAATCAAGGGGGATGGGAGAGGGGGGGCGATCAAGACCGCCCCTACTCGTCCTCTGCATCCAGGAGTTCCATGTTAAGACCAAGGCCACGAACCTCTTTCACAAGAACGTTGAACGATTCGGGCACACCAGCCTCGAAATTGTCTTCGCCCTTGACGATTGATTCGTAAACTTTTGTCCGGCCAGCCACGTCATCTGACTTAACGGTCAGCATCTCTTGCAGCGTGTAAGCCGCGCCATACGCTTCAAGCGCCCAAACTTCCATCTCACCAAGACGTTGACCACCAAACTGGGCTTTACCACCCAAAGGCTGCTGCGTTACCAGGCTGTAAGGCCCTGTTGACCGCGCGTGCAGCTTGTCATCAACCAAGTGGTGAAGTTTCAGCATATATTTCACACCAACCGTAACCGGACGGGTGAATTGTTCGCCTGAACGACCATCAAACACGATGCTTTGGCCCGATTGATTGAAGCCTGCACGCAGCAAAGCGTCATTAACATCAGATTCCTTCGCGCCGTCAAAGACAGGTGTTGCGATAGGAACCCCACGTGTGACGTTGCCTGCAAGTTCCAAAAACTCAGCTTCTGAACGGTCTGAGAAAGCGGCCTCATAAGTTTCGTCGCCGTAAGCCAAACGCATAGCGTCACGCACCGGTGTCATGTCACCCGAACGACGGAATTCTTTCAAAGCATCGTCGATTTTCAGACCCAGACCGCGTGCGGCCCAGCCCATATGGGTTTCCAAAATTTGACCAACGTTCATCCGCGAAGGTACACCCAGCGGGTTTAGAACCATGTCAACCGGTGTGCCGTCGGCCAAGAAAGGCATGTCTTCCATAGGAACAACCTTGGAAATAACGCCCTTATTACCGTGACGGCCCGCCATTTTATCGCCTGGTTGCAGTTTTCGTTTTACCGCAACGAAAACTTTAACCATTTTCATAACGCCTGGGGGCAAGTCGTCACCACGACGGATTTTCTCAACTTTATCATCAAAGCGCATATCAAGGGCGCGTTTTTGAGCGTCGAATTGGTCGTGTAACGCTTCAACTTCTTTGGCATCGGTCTCTTCAGCCAAAGCCAACTGCCACCATTGCCCACGTGACAATGTGCCTAAAAGTTCAGCATCGATCATCGCGCTTGGTTTCACGCCTTTTGGCCCTTTGACAGCGGTTTTACCCATGATCAAAGTTTTCAAACGCGAGTAAATGTTGCGCTCAAGGATCGCAAGCTCGTCATCACGATCGCGCGACAAACGCTCAACTTCTTCGCGTTCGATTTGCAAAGCACGCTCGTCTTTATCAACGCCATGGCGATTGAAAACACGCACTTCCACAATCGTACCAAACGCACCGGGTGGTAAACGCAAGGATGTGTCACGCACATCAGATGCTTTTTCCCCAAAGATCGCGCGCAAAAGCTTTTCTTCTGGTGTCATGGGGCTTTCGCCTTTTGGTGTGATTTTACCCACCAAAATGTCGCCAGGTTGGACTTCTGCGCCGATATAAACGATCCCTGCTTCATCCAAATTGCGCAATGCTTCTTCGCCTACGTTGGGGATATCGCGTGTTATCTCTTCAGGCCCAAGCTTTGTATCACGTGCCGCGACTTCATATTCCTCAATATGGATCGAGGTATAAACGTCATCGCGCAAGATCCGCTCAGAGATCAAAATACTGTCTTCGTAATTATACCCATTCCAAGGCATAAAGGCCACGATGATATTACGACCCAAAGCCAGTTCACCCATGTCGGTGCAAGGTCCATCGGCAATCACTTCCGAACGCGTCACCACGTCGCCAACGTTCACAAGCGGACGCTGGTTGATGCAAGACGATTGGTTTGAACGTTTAAATTTACGCAAACGGTAAATGTCAACGCCAGGCTCGCCGGGATCCAACATCTCGGTCGCGCGCACAACGATACGTGTCGCATCGACTTGGTCGATCACACCCGCACGGCGCGCCATTATCGCCGCACCAGAGTCGCGCGCAACCACAGCTTCAATCCCCGTGCCAACAAAAGGCGCATCAGATTGCAGTAAAGGCACCGCTTGGCGTTGCATGTTAGAACCCATCAAAGCGCGGTTAGCATCGTCATTTTCCAAGAATGGAATAAGCGAGGCCGCAACGGAGACCAATTGCTTGGGCGAAACGTCGATCAAGCTGATGGCCTCGGCCGGGTTCAACATAAACTCGCCCGCTTTACGAGATGAGATCAAATCGTCTGTGAAGCGACCCTCAGCGTCTTGTGCTGCGTTGGCCTGAGCCACGGTGTGGCGCATTTCTTCAGTCGCTGACATATAGACCACGTCATCCGTGACTTTGCCATCAACAACTTTGCGGTACGGCGTTTCGATAAAGCCGTATTTGTTCACGCGTGCAAAAGTGGCAAGCGAGTTGATCAGACCAATGTTCTGACCCTCCGGCGTTTCGATTGGGCACATGCGTCCATAATGGGTTGGATGCACGTCACGCACTTCAAAGCCAGCGCGTTCACGGGTCAAACCACCGGGCCCCAAGGCTGACAAGCGGCGCTTATGCGTCACTTCAGACAAAGGATTGGTTTGGTCCATAAACTGTGACAATTGCGACGAGCCAAAGAATTCACGCACCGCAGCCGCAGCTGGTTTAGCGTTGATCAGATCTTGTGGCATGATCGTGTCAATTTCGACCGAGGACATGCGCTCTTTAATCGCGCGCTCCATACGCAACAGGCCAACACGATACTGATTTTCCATCAATTCGCCAACCGAGCGCACACGGCGATTGCCCAAATGGTCAATATCATCGATTTCGCCTTTGCCGTCGCGCAATTCAGTCAAAGCTTTGATACAAGCAACGATATCTTCGCGGGACAAGGTACGTTTTGTATCTGGCGCATCCAAAACTAATCGCATGTTCATTTTCACACGGCCAACAGCAGACAGGTCATACCGTTCGCTGTCGAAGAACAATGTGTCGAACAATTGGCTGGCTGCCTCAACAGTGGGCGGCTCGCCTGGGCGCATAACACGATAGATATCCAACAAGGCCGTATCTCGGCCCATGTTTTTATCGGCAGCCATTGTGTTGCGCATATAGGGCCCCACATTGACATTATCGATGTCCAAAATAGGAATATCGGTCACGCCATTGTCGATCAAAGTTTGCAATGAGCCGCCTTTGACAGAGCCGTCACGTTCATAGTCCAGCGTGAGCTCATCGCCAGCTTCAACCCAAATCTCACCCGTTTCTTCGTTGATGATATCTTTGGCAACATATCGACCCAAAATCTGATCAAACGGCATCAACAGCTTGGTGACTTTGCCCGACTTCACCAAATCACTAGACATGCGGGGTGTTAATTTTTCGCCTGCAGGGCAAATCACTTCGCCCGTGTCTGCATCTACCAAATCAAATGCAGGCCGAGTACCACGGAAACGTTCTGGGAAGAAGCGCGTGACCCAACCTTTATTTTTCAGATGTGCATAGGTTATAGTGTCATAATAGGCATCCATGATGCTTTCTTGATCCATACCCAAAGCATAAAGCAATGTGGTAACGGGCAATTTACGACGACGGTCAATGCGCGCAAAGACAAGATCTTTGGCGTCAAATTCAAAGTCCAACCACGAGCCACGATAAGGAATGATGCGGCAAGCGAACAGCAATTTACCCGACGAATGGGTTTTGCCTTTGTCATGGTCAAAAAATACGCCCGGAGAGCGGTGCATTTGGCTGACAATAACGCGTTCAGTCCCGTTTACGACAAATGTACCGTTATGGGTCATCAAAGGCATATCGCCCATAAACACATCTTGTTCTTTGATGTCTTTTACCGACCGTGCGCCAGTATTTTCATCAACATCAAACACTATCAAACGCAGCGTCACCTTCAGCGGCGCGGCATAGGTCATGTCGCGGCTTTGGCACTCATCAACGTCATATTTTGGTTTTTCTAATTCGTATTTTACGAATTCCAAAACAGCGGTTTCATTGAAATCCTTAATCGGAAATACCGATTGGAAAACCCCTTGGATCCCTTCACCATCGGTGGGGACAGGAGCTTCGCCTGATTTCAAAAATAAGTCATAGGATGATTTTTGAACCTCGATAAGGTTCGGCATCTCTAATACTTCACGGATCTTCCCAAAATAGCGGCGGATGCGCTTTTGGCCAACGTAGCTCTGAGCCATGCTCGAAGTCACCTTTCGTTCATTCGCGGGCGCGTATTCCGTCGGGCTACGGATACGGGCCGCTTGCGAAGCAGGGGGTGGTTCAATTCATGCTGCTCGTCCCACCGAACAGCTCCCGAACCTTAACCGCGCCTTGGAAGAGGCAAAATTGCCCCTACCGAGATGGGTTAAACTGGGCCTAATTGCGCAGGCCCAGTTTCCATAACCGCCAAAGCGGATAAGTTTATTTAAGCTCGACTTTAGCGCCAGCTGCTTCAAGCGACGTTTTGATCGCTTCAGCGTCTGTTTTGCTTGCGCCTTCTTTAACTTTACCGCCAGCTTCAACCAAGTCTTTGGCTTCTTTCAAGCCCAAGCCTGTGATTGTGCGCACTTCTTTAATGACGTTGATTTTGTTTGGACCAGCTTCGGTCAAAACAACGTCAAATTCAGTTTGCTCTTCAACAGCAGCAGCGCCACCAGCAGCTGGGCCAGCAACCATAACGGCGCCACCAGCAGCAGGCTCGATGCCATATTTGTCTTTAAGAATTGTTTTCAATTCTTGTGCTTGCAACAGTGTCAATCCTACGATTTCTTCTGCCATTTTGTTCAGATCAGTCATTTTCTGTTCCGTTCGTTATAAGAGGGGTTCCAACGAGGTGGGGTTCATTCCACACAGGTCATCAAATTGCTCAAGCTGCTGCCCGATCCTCGATTGAGGAAAGGATGCCAGCGATGTTCGAAGCAGGCGCGCCAATGGCACCAGCGATGTTCGAAGCAGGTGCACCAATACACGACACGATTTGAGCAATCAGCTCATCACGTGAAGGCATAGCTGCAACTGCTTTTACACCAGTGGCGTCCAAAATTGTGTCACCCATTGCCCCACCAAGAATAACGAATTTATCGTTACTCTTGGAATAGGCTTCCGAAACTTTCGCAGCAGCGACAGGGTCTTCGGAATAGGCTATCACGGTCATGCCGGTCAAAAGTTCACCCATCTTCTCAGAGGGTTTGCCTTCTAGGGCAATTTTGGCGAGCTTGTTCTTGGCAACGCGGACAGATCCACCGACTTCGCGCATTTGCGCGCGCAGATCCTGCATTTGTGCAACTGTAATTCCTGCGTAGTGTGCGACCACAACAACGCCAGAGCTTTGGAAGATTTGGCCGAGTTCGTCGACCAGTTTCTCTTTTTGGGCTCTATCCACAGTTTCACTCCAA
>DPZQ01000133.1 GCA_003536295.1 Rhodobacter sp.
ATATCGTCTTCGATACAGGACGGGTTTTGTGAACCAAAGAAGACTGCTGTTCTATGTGTTTCTTGTGCAACAGTGATATCTTGTGCTGTGAAGCCTTGAAAAATAAGATCTGGATAGGCCTCAAACCAACGATTCCACTTTTCGATATTATGAACCGTTTCACGGAAATTTTCATGATATGTAATTGTCACATGGATCGCAGTTACTTTCCCAAGCTTAAGTTCCTTAAAGATTTTCTCCGACCAATTGCAATACTGTAGACCATCGATAAGAAGCATTACTCTGGGCTCCCACAACCAATATAGGCAGTTTTGACAGTTGTGTAGAACTCTTGTGCGAGGTGTCCTTGTTCACGGGGCCCGTAACTTGAGGCGCCTCGCCCTCCAAAAGGAACATGATAATCTGTCCCTGCGGTTGGCAAATTAACCATCACGCATCCCGCCCGCATGTGTGACTTAAAGTGATTGGCGCGGGCTAAAGATTTTGTCATAATTGCGGCCGTTAAGCCAAACTCACTGTCATTTGCACAAGAAAGCGCTTCTTCGTATGTGCTTACTTTTATTACGCTTGTGATCGGCGCAAACATCTCTTCTTGGTTGATGCGCATGTTGTTTTTTGTGCTTGAGAATACAGCGGGTGCCATGAAATGGCCTTTGGTTGGCAGCTCTAACGTTGTGCCCCCACACAAAAGCTCAGCATGCTCGGCTTGGCCTATTTTGATATAAGTTAAGTTTTGCTCAAGCTGCTCGGGGCTGACGACAGGCCCGATTTGTGTTTTTTGATCTAAGGCGTGGCCTACTTTTAAGGCTTTAACAGCGGAGACGAGCTTTTCGACAAATTCATCATGAATGGTCTCATGTATGATCAGGCGTGAGGCGGCTGTGCATTTTTGTCCTGTACCACCAAAGGCCGCATTCACTGAATGGGTGATGGCACTGTCAAGATCAGCATCGTCCATAATGATCATGGGGTTTTTTGAACCCATTTCCATCTGAATTTTAGTCATATTTTGTATGGCGTATCCAGCGATTTTTCTGCCTACTGGAACTGAGCCCGTAAAACTGATGGCATCAATGTTTTTGTGACTTGCCAAATGTTGGCCAACTGTCTGACCTGCGCCTAAAATAACATTGAACAGTCCGGCAGGTATGTCTTGCTTGGCGATAATTTGAGCCATAACCAAAGCGCTGGCGGGGGTCAGGTTTGCGGGCTTCCAGACAACCGCATTGCCATATGCCAATGCGGGAGCAATTTTCCAGGCAGGTGTAGCAACCGGAAAGTTCCAAGGCGAAATAATCGCAACCACGCCTACGGGCTCACGGCGTACATCGATTTCAATACCTGGGCGCACGCTTTGTGCATATTCGCCCATTTGGCGCAAAGCTTCGGCTGCAGAATAGGTAAAAAACTGACCTGCGCGATAAACCTCACCTTTGCCTTCGACAAGGGGCTTGCCCTCTTCGCGCGATAAAAGGCGGCCAATTTCTTCGGCGCGTGCCATCATCTCGGTGCCGATGGCCATCAAAACGTCATGGCGTTTTTGAATGCCCACGGCCCACCATTTCGGCTGCGCGGCGCGTGCGGCCTGCACGGCATCATTCAGTTGTGAGATACTGCCCTGAGCAAAGTCACCTATAATATCACTGGTGTCTGATGGATTGATGTTGGCCAGTGTCGTTTCGCCATGGGTCCATTCCCCACCGATGAAATTGCGCATTTCTAACATCTAAATATCACTTCCAACTAAAGTCGATTTTGCCCGATCTTGTTGGATCAGGGCTTCCATAATTTGGCGTGCTGTTACAACACCCAAGAGTGCGCCGTCATTCGCCAAGACACCAATCGGACCTTGAGCTGCGGCCATTATGGGAAAGGCAGATTCCAGCGTTTGTTCCGCATTTAGGCGCGTATCTCCTGTGGGGGTGCCTGGTTGCGCCAAGGGCCCACAAGTTAATATCCGCGCACGATTTACGTCACGTACGAAACGGCCCACATAGTCATCGGCAGGATTTTTTAAAATATTCATGCCTGTGTCGACTTGGCGCAAAATACCATCTTTCAAAATAGCAATTTTGTCACCGAGTAATAGTGCCTCGTCCAGGTCATGGGTGATAAAGACGATAGTCTTGTGCAAACGGGCCTGGATTTCGCGCAGTTGCATCTGCATATCATGGCGGATGAGCGGGTCCAGCGCGCTAAAGGCTTCATCCATGAGCAAAATTTCTGCATCTGTTGCCAAGGCACGAGCTAAACCCACACGTTGCTGCATGCCTCCCGACAGTTGGCCCGGAAAATTATTTTCAAACCCTGAGAGCCCTACAAGCTCGACCTGTGCCATACCACGCTCTTTTGCGGCGTGTGGCGGGACCTTATCGATCAATAGGCCATAAATTACATTCTCAAGTACTGTTTTATGGGGCAGCAACGCAAATTTCTGAAAAACCATCGATATTTTTTTACGTCTAAACTGACGAAGTTCCAGGGCATTCAGGTTTAAAATATCTTCTCCATCAACCAAAATACGGCCAGATGTCGGTTCAATCAGGCGATTTAGATGCCGAATAAGAGTTGATTTTCCTGAGCCGGACAGCCCCATGATAACAGTTGTCTTTCCCGTCTCAATTTCAAGATTAATACCGTGTAGTCCTAAAACATGGCCTTTTTTCTCTAAGAGTTCAGTTTTGGTCATGCCTTTATCAATTAAAGCTAAAGCGTTGAGGGCATCTGGGCCAAAGACTTTGGAAACATTTTCCAAATATATTTTAATATTATTTCCCATTTACGCACCTAGCTTTAAGGTTTTTTGCATACGCTTGCCGTAAGCTTGCGCGATGCGATCGAATATGATGGCAAGAAAAACAATGCCCAGCCCGGCAAAAAGTCCGCGGCTGATCTCTAACCGTTGAATGCCCTGCAAGACCTGATAACCCAATCCACCGGCGCCAATCATCGAGGCAATAACAACCATGGACAGCGCCATCATAGTGGTTTGATTTATACCCGCTAAAATAGCGGGCAAAGCAAGCGGCGCCTGGACGGTTGTCAAGACCTGCATGGGTGATGCTCCAAAGGCACGTGATGCCTCAACAATTTCTACATCAACTTGGCGAATTCCTAAATTGGTCAGGCGAATGACAGGTGGAATAGCAAAGACTATTGTCGCTAAAAGGGCTGGAATTTTTCCTGGCCCAAACAACATAACAAATGGAATAAGATAAACAAAAATTGGCATGGTTTGCATAATATCTAAAACGGGCAGGGCAATGCCCTGGACCCGGTTTGAGCGAGACATCAAAACGCCAATAGGTAGGCCTAAGAAGACGGCCATTAGCGTTGAAACCAACATCAACGCAACTGTTGCCATGGCTTGTTCCCACACGCCGATCACGCCAATTAAAAAGATTAACAATGCAACCGTTGCCATGATCTTGGCGCTCCGAGACGCAAGCCAGGCAAAGGCTGAAAAGCCAATTAAAACAGCCCACCATGGTAGCCAAAGCAAAAGCTGCTCCATGGCCAAAAGAGCCTTTAGAACGGGCAAAAAAATTAATTCAAGGGTTAGGCCATATGCCGCAACAACATCGTTGAATGCGCTATCTAATACGCGACCAAAGGCTCTTGTGTCGAAAAACTGGGGAAACTGGCTTGTCATTCTTATACCTTAAAATGAAATAGGCAGGGTAGGGCCCCTGCCTATGATGCTTATTAAGATTAAAGACCCGCGCGGACTTTGTCGGCAACGTCAGCGGGCACCCATGACGACCAAACGGCATCATAGTTTTTCAAGAAGTGGTTGGCGACTTCTTCATTGGTTGCGCTATTTTCATCGCCCCAGGCCGCCATCGCGCTGACATCGTCGTTGCTGATTTGCATTTTGCTCAAGAAAGCCACCACATCAGGCGCACGTTCCTTCAGAGATGTTACAACTGCAACTGCAACCTCGCCCACAGCCCATCCGGTAACCTCAGGATTTGCACAATTTGAGTCGGTTAGGCATTTGAATTTGTCAGCTTCAAAAGCAGGCATGTCCAAGCGCACCAATTTATATTTCGCAATCACGTCGGCAGGGCTCCAATAATAACCCACAAAAGGTTCTTTTTGCGCAACGGCACGCGCAATAGAGGCTTTTAGGTTTTCACCTGAACCTGGTGAAAACAGCTCAAATGTTTCGCCAAGGCCTAAGGCTTCAAATAGATTGTTAGTGATGATCTCACAGCCCCAACCTGGAGGGCACCCATAAAGACGGCCTTTATTCGGATTTGCTGCTTCAGCAAAAACTTGCCAATTATCTTTCAGATCCAAGACTGATTTTATTTCTGGGTGGTCAGCAAG